>NZ_JBELPZ010000022.1:0-57884 GCF_046000445.1 Flavobacterium rhizosphaerae
ATACATATAAATCAGTAAATAAAGAGAAATCAGAATTGATTATAAAAAAAAGGAGCTGTCCCTTTTGAGACAGCCCCCTTTCTAAAAAATAATTCAAAACCTTTATTTCTTCATAATTTTTGAAATACTTGCACCATTATTGGTGATAATTTTAACTAGATATATTCCCTTAGGCCTTCCGGAAAGATCAAGCGATACTTCTGTACCACTTTTACTTTCGGTTTGTAATTGCCTGCCTTGTATATCATAAAGTTGTACTGATATTATATTTTCATCACTTACAATATTCACTATGCCATCAGAAGGATTCGGATATACCGCTACCCTGTTTTTGATAAAATCATCTACCCCCATAGTACCGAATGATGTTGTAGCTATATTGGTTTGTACCGGCGGGTTATAATCATAAAATATCCTGGCCTGACTGTTTACTGATGTACCGCCTAACAGACTTGGCCTTGTTTTTACTTTAAAAAGTATATTACCATGATCATCTGTAGCAAGGTTTATATTGTTAAAAATAACCTGCAAAATATTGCCCCTCATTCTGGCATTTACATTATGTGAACTGTTGAGTATTTCAACCGTATTACTATCAAACTGCGCCGGGTCTATTTCCTGTTCTATAACTATCGAGTTGGCAGTTTGCATACCCATATTTTTAAAATTTACTATATAATGAAGGTATTCGCCTATAGCTGTACCAGGTTCTGTTTCTCCTTCAATACACACAATATTATTAGCTGTTACTGCTCCCATAACTTTTTGATCCAGCTGATAGGTGTTGTCTTGTGGTGCTATATCTCCAGTTAGGTTTGCACTGGCATAAAAAGATATTACATCACCCTCATTTACGGGATAGCCATCTGTATTTGTGTGGACACCTAAAGAAATTGTGACTTCCCTGTTTTCAAAAGGCTGCAGGTTAGTAAAGTTCCAGGTATACGTTGCCATATCTCCTACCACTTGTGTATTGTCAGGAGCAGGAGTAAAACTGTTGCTATAAAAATCAAACAAAGTGTAGTCCCATGTGCATTGCACATTACCACTAACCACTTGGTTACCCTTATTTTTATACACCATTTTATAATGCGCTGTATTACCAGGCACTGCCTCTACTACCGGGGCCATAACTATTTCTATATCAGGATTAGCACCCGTTGGGGTTATGCAAAAATTTTGTGTAATTATAGTATTATCTATTACCGGGAAATTTACCGGTGCAGTAACCGGGGTTGCAGAAAAATAAACCGGCTCCTCAAACTGAGGGGTAACTGTAAAAGTACCTGTTTGCTGTGTATAAAAGTTGTAGCCGCCAAAAGGATTAGTAAAAACAGAAATATCTTCTGTACCATTATTTACAGTAACTTTAATAAAACTTTGCACCGGATCAGCACTGTCACAGCCATTGTTATCTGCATCTACTGTAAGCGTACCTGTAATAGTGTTGTAATCGCCTCCGGGTGTAAAGGAGCAATATGCATTAAGATTTATTGAACCAGGCAATGTACCCGCAAGCGCTGCTACCTGAAAATCATCTGCACATACATACTGAAGCGGTATGTTTGATGACCATGTGCCCGGAGCCAGGGTTTCATCCTGCCCGTTTTTTATAAAAAGCATTTGCAGGTTGTTAGCGGTACAATCAAGATATGTAAGGGCGGTATTGCTATTAAGGTCTAATTGTGTAAGGTTGTTATTATTGCAATTTAGAGTTTGCAGGCTGGTAAAATACTCTATACCTGTAACATCTGTTATGCCACTGCCTGAAATATCAAGCGTAAATACGGCCAGTGCCTCATCCTGCTGTATTTGGTTATCAGCATTGGCATCAACAACTATAGCATTGCCATAGTTGTTTTTTGCCACATTGTTTGATGTTGTGGCAGAGAGCAGCACGGCTTTAAAAACCGGATCGGTAAAATTAATATCCTGGGCATTTATCCCAAATGAAATTAATATGAGGAACAATAGTAACTTTTCTTTCATAACAACCTGTTTTCTTGCACTATAAACTTTCAAATATAAACAGTATACTTTACTAAAATACTTTTTATTTAGAATTTAGCGTGTTCCATTTAGAATTCGTTACAATGACTTTAACAGTTCCTGTAACCTTTCTTTTTTACGCTGTGATATAGGAAGGTGGCTGTTATCGGCCATTATAGCATAGCCCCCATCTTTTTTTATGTACGATTTAAGGTACGCCAGATTGATAAGGTGCGACTGGTGAATGCGCTCAAAACCTTCTTCCCCCAGCATATCTTCATATTCTTTCAGGGTTTTGGCTATTAGTACAGGTTTACTGTTTTTTATGTAAAATTTGGTATAATTATCCTGTGATTCCAAGCGGATAATATCGCTGACTTCAAACAGGTGTATACCATCTGAAGTAGACAGGGCAATACGTTTAAATTTATCTACTTTCTTTCGTATATTCTCCAACAGCAGGTCTATATGCGCAAAACCATCGTTGGTGGTTACAATTTTTTTAATTTTATCAAGTACTTTTTCCAGATCTTCCGGGTCAACAGGCTTTAATAAATAATCTAACGCACTAAACCGGAATGCCTTAACAGCATACTGCTCGTGTGCGGTAATAAAAACCACATGCTGGGCAATGTTGCCGTGTTTTTGGGCTAATTGCTCCAGTATATCAAAGCCGGTGCCGTCTCCTAATTGTATGTCCAGAAAAACAACATCAGGCCTATGCTGCTCTATGGCAGTAATTGCTGTTTTAACGCTATCGGCTTCACCAACTATATCTATCTCCGGAGCATAACGCGCCAAAAGGCTTTTCATGCCATTGCGCAGGTTATTATCATCGTCTATAAGTAAAGCCGTAATCATTTCTTTTTATCTATATATTGTATGGGTAAATACAGGGTTATTTTTGTACCGGTAGCCTGGCCGGAGGTATTGGTAAGCTCATCAATTTCTACATATGAAGCTTTTGAGGTATACTCCTGAATTATCTCAAGGCGTTTGCGGGTAATTTCGAGCGCCAGCGATTTATGCACTGTTACCGAGTTTTCCTTAATTTGTTTTGAGCGGTTTATGCCAATACCATTATCTGTAACAATACAAACCAGCTTATCCTCTTCAATGAGAAAATTTATAGTAATAACACCTTCATAATCATCATTCAGTTGCTTTTTAGGCACAATACCGTGCATGATGGCGTTTTCTACAAAAGGCTGTATAAGCAATGGCGGCAGCGCCACATCATCTTCTATATCAGCAGCTTTGCTAATATTAAAAGTAAACATTTTATTAAAACGCAGCTGCTCAAGCTCCAGGTAATTTTGAAGCCCTTCGATTTCCTTATCTATAGGTATAAGGGATTCTTTAGAATATTCGAGCGTTAACCGCATGAGCTTGCTGAATTTTGAGAGGTATTTTATAGCTGAATCGGTTCCGTTCTGCACAATAAATGCGGAAATAGCCCCGAGGCAGTTAAATACAAAATGCGGATTCATTTGCAGGTGTAATGCTTTCTGCTCATATTCTGCCAGGTCGCGTTGCAGGGTGAGGGTCTTTTTTAACTGCAGCCTGCTGTATACTAAAAAAGCTATACCAAAAAGAAGCAGTAACAATAACCCTGTGAATAACATTTGCAGTTTATACCTCTTAGCCTGTTCATTAAACAAGGCTTGTTTTTTTTCGGTTTCAACTTTTTGCAGTGCTGCCTTGCGTTCAAATTCATAATTCATTTCCTCGCGCACCATGCTTTTAATATTCTCGGCATTATTAATGCTTTCCCTGGCAGCAGTATAGTTTTTATAGTGGGCAAGGGCCTGTTGCGGATTGCCTGTTTTTTCATACAGGTCGCTAAGTGCTTTTTCAGACTTCATTACCTGTTTAGGAACGCCGATTTCACGGGCATAATCTGCCGATTTCTGAAAATTGGCTATGGCTTTGGTATCATTACCCTGAGAGGCATTTAACTCTCCCAGATAATATAGTGAGGACGCCGTACCATATTTTTCGCCTACCTGTTCAAAAACAGTAATAGCTTTATTAAAATACTTTTCTGCACGAAGGTTATCATCCTTTTTCAGGTAATAATTTCCGAAATTATTATATAACTCCGCAAGCCCCCTTTGGTATTCATCCTGCTTAAATAACCCTTCTGCTTCGTTAAAAGACTGTAAGGCCTTGCTGTCTTCATCACGGGCCAGGTATATTTTACCAATATTGCTTATGGTAATGGCAGCCGAAGAAAGGTCGCCTGATTTTTTATGTATCCAAAGGGCTTTATTAAAATAATCAAGCGCTTTGCCATATTCTTTTTCGGCATCATAAATGTTGCCAATATTGTTGTATACTATAGCCATTACGGCTTCCTGCCCGGTTTCCTGAAATAACTTTAATGCTTTAAAATAATATTCAAGCGCCTTGCCGTAATTATTTTGTTCTGAACACACTATACCTATACTGCCGTATATATTGGCGAGGCCTTCTTTATAATATACTTGGTTATTTTTTGTAGCTGTAGTAACCAGCTGTTCATAAATAGTTTGTGCATTGGTAAAGCACCTTAGCGCACTGGTATATTTGCTTTGAATAATATTGGCATTACCCAGGTTTTGCCAGCCCTGCGCTTCAGATTCCAACAGTTTTTCCTGTTTTGCCAGCTTGATTGCCTTTTTGGCATATTGCTCCATAAGTGGCGGGGCATTTTCATATGCAGCAGCCAGTTCATTTAGCATGTTTGCCTTTTCTAGCACTGTTTTAGCATTTTCTAACCGGTTTTTTAAACTATCTATAGCCCGGTTTTGGGCTAAGGAATGCAAACAGATAAAAAAAAGCAAAAAAGGCAACTGTTTCAAAAGCTTCATATACACCTTTTTAATAGCTGCAAATGTATTGCTTACTTTTGAAATAATGTAAAACGGTTTAGAATTTAAGCCTTATGGTTTAGAATTTGAAAAATTAAAGCCTCCCAAAAGGAGGCTTTAACAATTATTGCTTTATTATTTTATGGGATGACGTGCCCTTATCTGTAGTAACTTTTACCAGATAAACCCCGTTGGGATATGGCTGCATATTAATTTGGGCTGAAGTTGCACCGCCTTTTTCAATACTTAGCTGCCTTCCCTGTACATCAAATATGCGTACTGATGATATGGTTTGAGAGGCTTCAACAGTTACAACATTTTTTGTAGGATTTGGGTATAGCGACACATTTGCTGTAACAACATCTTTTATGTCAGCAGTAGTTTCATAAGTTGTAACTGCCTCATTTGTTACTATTGCTTCATTATAATCAAATACTATACTTGCCTGGTTCATAACCGCATCGCCTGCCTGTAAGCTAGATAGTGATTTTATCTTAAAGGTTACATTGCCGTGTGCTTCTGGTGCCAGGTTAATATCATCGAACCTGAAGGTTATTATATTGCCCTCTAAAGTTGCCGAAACAGCATCAGAGCTATTTAGCACCTGCAATGTGCTTACATCATATTTTGTTGCATCAATTTCATCTGTAACTGTTACAAACTGTGCTGCGGCAGTACCTATGTTTTCAAAATTGATGGTATAATGCAGGTACTCCCCTATTCTCTCTACTGGCTCGGTATCGCCCTGCAGGCAAATAATATTATTAGGGTCATAAGAACCAACAACTACATGCTCAAAAGTAAAAACATTATCATCAGGCGTATCATCACCTGTAACCGGATTTATAGTAGCTGTAAAAGATAATACATCATCAATATTCACGGGCGGGGTATCATTAGGTGTGTTTACAGGAAGTGATACCATTACTATTTCATAACCAAAGGGCATAAGGCTGTAATTCCAGGTTAACTCACCAGCGTTAACAGCATCAGGGGTTACAGTTGCCTGGTCAAAAGTAAGCAGGCTGTCATCAAAAGTAAACGTAAAAGTACCTGATAGTGGCTGGTTGCCCTTGTTACGGCATATAATACGGTATATAGCATCAAAACCCGGGGTAGCTGTAGACATTGGTGTAATAATTATTTCCACATCAGGATGATCGCCGTCTGCCATCAGGCAAAAATCTTCTGTAGCCACAGAACCGTCAATAGCTGTAAAATTTACCTGTGCATCAGTTGGCGAATAAGTAAACAAAGGCTGTTCAAAAACCGGTGTAACAGTAAAGCTTCCATCTTCAGTTAAAAATGAATAGTCGCCCTGATAATTTACATATTGGTACCTTGTTACTGTGCCATCGGTTAATTCAACTTTAGCGAAATAAGCTGCTCCATCATTCTCATCGCAACCATCGGCATTTAAGTCAAAGCTTATATGGCCTGTTATTGTGTTGTAAGGAATTATTGTTGATTCACAATCGGTAGTAAGGGTAATATTATCAAAGTCATCATTTTCGGCTAAAATTACCTCTTCCCCTTCATCAATACAAATAGATTCCAGCAAAGGGTTATTTACTACGTAGCACTCCTGGGGAGCTAACATTGTATCGCCATTTTTAATATTTACGGACACAAGGTTAGGATTATCATACACATGAAAATAAAACAATGCGGGGCAGTTGCTAAAATCTATATGCTCCAGTAGCGAATCGCTGATTTCTATATATTCAAGGCTTAAAAGACCTGTAAGATTTAAACTTGTTAATTCAACATTAGCTATGATGGCATACTGCAGGTTACTCAACCCGGATAAATCCAGTTCTGTTAAAGGGTTATTGCTACAGCTCAGAGTATTTATATTAGGAAAACTTTGAGCGTTAAGGCTGGTTAAAAGATTACTATCGCAATAAAAGTGCTGGACGTTAGTTAAACTGGCATAGTCTATACTTGTAATAAGATTGCCGGAAAAATTGTATGTTGTTAAATTTCCGGGAATATTTATAGTGGTTAACTGATTAACAGAACAATCAAAATACATAAGGTTTGAAAGCATTGACACATTAAGCGTTATAAGTTGGTTTTCTGAACACCTTAATGTTGTAAGGTTAGTAAAATACTGTATTCCTTCTAAAGAAGCTACATTGCTGTCAATAATATTCATTTCATATACCTGCAATGCTTCAGCTTCCTGTATTTCTCCATCATTATTGCTGTCAACCAATATAGACTGTCCGTTAACATCTTTTGTTACAGCGTAATATAACGGATATCCACCTCCCTGCAACAACTTAGCCTTAAAGTTAGCGTCTGGAATATTTATAATTTGTGCATTAGAACAAATCGTAATTAAAAATATGCTTAGGAGTAAAAATTTCTTTTTCATAAAAATGATTTTGGTTTAAAAATTATCAGCTAGCTTATAGTAATAACAATTGTAACCAAAATCACCCTACTTTAAAAATAACTGCCCGCTAAAAGCGGGCAGTTTATAGTATGTATAAAACTATGAATTAAGCTTTTACCTTAAATGCTTTTACACCCGGAAAATAAGCTACATCGCCCAGCTCTTCTTCTATACGAAGCAATTGGTTGTATTTTGCCATACGATCTGAACGTGAAGCCGAACCGGTTTTAATCTGCCCGCAGTTAAGCGCCACAGCAAGGTCTGCAATGGTTGTATCTTCAGTTTCTCCCGAACGGTGAGACATTACTGAAGTATACCCGGCATTGTGTGCCATATTTACAGCAGCAATAGTTTCGGTAAGTGTACCAATCTGGTTTACTTTTATAAGTATTGAGTTGGCAATACCATTTTCTATACCTTTAGAAAGACGCTCTACGTTGGTAACAAATAAATCATCCCCTACTAACTGTATTTTATCGCCAATTTTTTCGGTAAGCAGTTTCCAGCCTTCCCAGTCATTTTCTTCCATACCGTCTTCAATAGAAATGATAGGGTATTTTGCAGCAAGTTCAGCAAGGTATTCTACCTGCTCTGCCGATGTGCGTATTTTGGCACCTTCCCCTTCAAACTTGGTATAATCGTATTTACCGTTTACATAAAATTCTGAAGCAGCACAGTCAAGCGCAATCATTACATCATCGCCAAATTTGTACCCTGCCTTTTCAACCGCCAGTTTTATAGTGTCAAGTGCATCTTCTGTACCACCGGCAAAGTTAGGTGCAAAACCACCTTCATCTCCAACTGCGGTACTCAGGCCACGATCATGTAATACTTTTTTTAAATTATGAAATACCTCTGTACCAATTTGCATAGCGTGGGTAAAATCTTTAGCCTTAACCGGGAAAATCATAAATTCCTGAAAAGCGATGGGCGCATCAGAGTGCGATCCACCGTTTACGATGTTCATCATCGGCACAGGCAATGTGTTGCCTGATACGCCACCAACATAACGGTATAACGGCAGGCCAAGCTCATTAGCAGCCGCTTTAGCCACTGCAAGAGAAACACCTAAAATAGCATTAGCGCCAAGTTTAGATTTATTTTCTGTACCATCTAACTCAATCATGGCTTTATCTATAGCATTTTGCTCAAATACTGACATGCCAACTATGGCAGCAGCAATAGTAGTATTTACATTTTCAACAGCTTTAGATACTCCTTTACCCATATAGGCCGAACCACCATCACGAAGCTCTACAGCTTCATGCTCTCCGGTTGAAGCACCTGATGGTACTGCAGCCCTGCCTAAAATACCGTTTTCAGTAATTACATCTACTTCTACTGTAGGATTTCCGCGTGAATCCAGTATTTGTCTTGCGTGTACTTTGATAATAATGCTCATAATCGTTTTTAGGAATTGATTTTATAATTATTTTTTGTTTTTAGCTTCATTTATACCCTGTATAAACTGATCAAAAAGATACGTAGCATCATGCGGACCCGGGCTTGCCTCAGGGTGGTATTGTACTGAAAAACAGTTTTTATTTTTCATGCGCATACCTGCTACAGTGCCGTCATTTATATGTTCGTGGGTAATTTCAAAATCAGGGTTGTTTTCCAATGCCTCACGTTCTACTGCAAAACCATGGTTTTGCGAGGTGATTTCTCCCTCTCCTGTAAGTATATTTCGCACCGGGTGGTTTATCCCCCTATGCCCGTTAAACATTTTATAAGTAGGTATACCGTTAGCAAGCGCTAATACCTGATGCCCAAGGCATATACCAAATACCGGCTCATTTTCGGCCAGTATCCTGCGTGCGGTTTCCTGTGCTACTAAAAGTGGCGCCGGGTCTCCGGGGCCGTTAGATAAAAAGTAGCCATCGGGTTCAAAACTTTTAAGTTCTTCATAACCGGCATCATACGGAAACACCTTAATATAGCAATCACGGGCTGCAAGGTTTCTCAGTATATTTTTTTTAATACCAAGGTCTAATGCAGAGATTTTATATTTAGCATCTGGGTTACCAATAAAATACGGCTCTTTTGTAGATACTTTTGAAGAAAGCTCCAGGCCGTTCATATCCGGCACATTAGCCAATTGTTCTTTTAAGGTTTCAACAGGGGTGCCATCAGTACAAATTGCGGCATTCATAGCGCCGTTTTCGCGTATGTAGCTCACAAGGGCACGGGTATCTACATCAGATATGGCTACCAGATGCTGTTCTTCAAAATATTGCTTTAGCCCTTCTGTACTGTTAACCCTTGAATGATTAAAGCTAAAGTTTTTACACACAAGGCCCGATATCATTATTTTATCTGCTTCTACCTCTTCATCATTGGTTCCGTAGTTACCAATATGGGCATTAGAAGCTACCATAATCTGGCCAAAATAAGAGGGGTCTGTAAATATTTCCTGGTATCCCGTCATACCGGTATTAAAGCATACTTCACCAAAAGTGGTTCCTTCTATCCCGATAGACTTTCCGTAAAATACAGTGCCATCTGCCAAAAGAAGTAACGCTTTATTCCTGTTATGATATTTCATGTAGCTTAATTAATGTTGTGTTATTGCAAATTTACTTTAAAAAATCGTTATACAGAAACCCTGTACTATTTTTGCATTTACTGTAACCCTATAACGATTAAGGATTACAAAAAAAAAGGACAAACTAAATAGTTTATCCTTTTTTTTATATCAATAATTTAAATAATCATAAATTATTCTGTAGCTTCTTTGTTTTCGTCTGTATCAACAGCAGGTGCTTGTTCAACGGCAGGAGCCTCAGCAACCGGATCAGCCACCTTTTTGGTACGGCCACGACGGGTTGATTTTTTAGCTTCTTTTTTAGTTACGTTATAAAGCTCGTTAAAGTCTACAAATTCAATCATTGCCATATCTGCGTTGTCACCTAAACGGTTACCAAGCTTAATGATACGGGTATAACCTCCGGGGCGGTCTCCCACTTTATCAGAAACTTCCCTAAAAAGGGCAGTTACTGCATATTTATCACGAAGGTAAGAAAAAACTATACGCCTGTTGTGGGTAGTATCTTCTTTAGATTTTGTTACCAAAGGCTCGATATACTGTTTAAGTGCTTTAGCCTTAGCAACAGTAGTATTAATACGCTTATGCTCTATCAATGAGCAGGCCATATTTGCCAGCATCAGTTTCCTGTGGCCAGCCTGCCTGCCTAAATGATTTATTTTTTTTC
Organism: Flavobacterium rhizosphaerae; assembly: GCF_046000445.1. Classification (NCBI taxonomy): domain Bacteria; kingdom Pseudomonadati; phylum Bacteroidota; class Flavobacteriia; order Flavobacteriales; family Flavobacteriaceae; genus Flavobacterium; species Flavobacterium rhizosphaerae. The sequence continues at coordinate 10,455 of NZ_JBELPZ010000022.1, forward strand.
CGTGTCTCATTGCTCTATATTATTTTCCTGACCAAAAACGGTACGGACTACTTTATTCTTTATCTAGTTTGTATTTGCTTAAATCCATACCGAAGTGCAGGTTTTTAGACGCCACAAGCTCATCAAGCTCTGTAAGCGATTTTTTACCGAAGTTACGGAACTTCATCAAGTCATTTTTATTGAACGATACCAGGTCGCCTAATGTATCAACTTCAGCCGCTTTTAAGCAATTAAGCGCCCTTACAGAAAGATCCATATCTACCAGCTTGGTTTTAAGCAGCTGCCTCATGTGAAGTGATTCTTCATCATAAGATTCTGTCTGGGCAATTTCATCGGCCTCAAGTGTAATCCTTTCATCAGAGAACAGCATAAAGTGGTGTATCAACGTTTTTGCTGCCTCAGTAAGCGCATCTTTAGGATGAATAGAACCATCGGTAATAATTTCAAAAACCAGCTTTTCATAGTCGGTTTTTTGTTCTACACGAAAGTTCTCAATGGTATATTTTACATTCTTTACAGGTGTATAAATAGAATCTGTAAATATAGTTCCTATAGCCACGTTTTGCTTTTTGTTTTCTTCAGCGGGTACATATCCACGGCCTTTTTCTATAGTAAGTTCCATGTTTATGTTTATTTTGCTGTCCATGTTACAGATTACAAGTTCCGGGTTTAACACCTGGAAACCTGAAATAAATTTCTGGAAGTCACCGGCAGTAAGCTGATCTTTGCCGCCTACAGATATAGATACCGATTCATTATCAATATCTTCTATCTGGCGTTTAAAACGCACCTGCTTAAGGTTAAGTATTATTTCTGTAACATCTTCAACAACCCCAGGTATGGTAGAAAATTCATGCTCTACACCTTCAATGCGAACTGAAGTAACTGCATACCCCTCCAGCGAAGAAAGCAAAACTCTTCTTAGTGCATTACCTACTGTTAATCCATAACCGGGCTCCAGGGGGCGGAATTCGAATTTCCCCTGAAAATCGGTAGAATCAATCATGATAACTTTATCGGGCCTTTGAAAATTAAATATTGCCATATTTTCGACTAATGTCAATTATTATTTGTTATACAACTCAACGATAAGCTGTTCTTTTATGTTTTCCGGTATTTGAATCCTGGCAGGAACGCTAACAAAAGTACCTTCCTGTGTTTCGTTGTTCCAGGTAATCCACTCATATACATGAGATGAATTTGATAAAGAATTTGTAATAATATCAAGCGATTTAGATTTTTGACGAACCGCTACTTTATCTCCGGGTTTTAAATGATATGAAGGTATATTAACCAACTCTCCATTTACAGTGATATGCCTGTGGCCAACTATTTGCCTGGCAGCCCTGCGTGAAGGTGCTATACCCATTCTGTACACTACATTATCTAGCCTTGCCTCACATAGCTGTAAAAGTACTTCGCCGGTAACGCCTTTAGTGGCAGCGGCTTTTTCATACAGGTTCCTGAATTGTTTTTCAAGGATACCGTATGAGTACTTAGCTTTTTGCTTTTCCATTAGCTGAACAGCGTACTCTGATTTTTTACCTCTCCTTTTTGACAGGCCATGTTGCCCTGGAGGGTAATTTCTTTTATCGAAGGCTTTATCGTCTCCGAAGATCGCCTCACCAAATTTACGGGCGATTTTTGTTTTTGGACCAGTATATCTTGCCATTTAAAAATAAATTATTGAACAGGGAGCCATGAATTCAGGTCTTAAATAAATCCTCCGATGACTCTTAATCCTATTCCTACGTTATACTAAAAAATTAAACTCTTCTTCTTTTTGGAGGGCGGCAGCCATTGTGTGGCATTGGCGTTACATCAATAATTTCAGTAACTTCTATACCTCCGTTGTGTAATGTCCTGATAGCAGACTCACGTCCGTTACCCGGGCCTTTTACATAAACTTTTACCTTTTTAAGGCCGGCTTCCATAGCAACTTTACTACAATCTTCTGCAGCCATCTGGGCAGCATAAGGGGTGTTTTTCTTAGAACCCCTGAAACCCATTTTACCTGCTGATGACCATGATATAACTTCACCTTTCTTGTTGGTTAAAGAAATGATTATGTTATTAAAAGTCGCATTAATATGAGCTTCACCTGTAGACTCAACTACAACTTTACGTTTTTTTGTACTCGCTTTAGCCATACTACTACTTCTTATTATTTAGTTGCTTTTTTCTTGTTAGCAACAGTTTTTCTCTTACCTTTTCTTGTTCTTGAGTTGTTTTTTGTGCGTTGGCCGCGTAGTGGTAACCCTGCCCTGTGGCGGATACCTCTATAGCAACCAATATCCATCAAACGCTTAATGTTAAGCTGTATTTCAGAACGAAGCTCACCTTCAATTTTAAAGTAAGAAACAGCATCACGGATGGCACTGATTTCGTCATCATTCCATTCCTGTACTTTTTTATCTTCGCTTACCTGTGCTTTTTCAAGTATTTGTTTAGCCCTGCTATTACCAATACCAAAAATATAGGTTAATGCAATAACACCTCTTTTGTTTTTAGGTACATCTACCCCTGCTATTCTTGCCATAATTATCCTTGCCTTTGTTTAAATCTAGGATTCTTTTTATTAATAACATATAACCTGCCTTTTCTGCGTACTATTTTGCAGTCGGCACTTCTTTTCTTAACTGACGCTCTTACTTTCATTTTATAAGCTTTAGTATCTATAAGTAATTCTTGCTTTAGACAAATCATAGGGGCTCATTTCAAGTTTTACTTTATCGCCCGGAAGCAATTTTATGTAATGCATGCGCATTTTACCTGAAATATGAGCTATTACTACGTGTCCGTTTTCTAGTTCAACACGAAACATTGCATTAGATAATGCTTCAACTATTGTCCCGTCCTGTTCTATTGCTGCTTGTTTTGCCATAAAAATTATTAAGCTACTGCTTTTCTATTTTTACCTGTTTTCATTAAACCGTCATAATGCCTGTTCAGCAGATACGAATTTATTTGCTGAATAGTATCGATTGCAACCCCAACCATAATTAATAACGATGTACCACCATAAAACAAAGCCCATTGCTGCTGTACTCCAAAGTTAGATACTACTGCCGGGAACACGGCAATAAGAGCCAGGAACAGCGAGCCCGGGAATGTAATTAATGACATAATCCTATCAAGGTAATCAGATGTTTCTACACCCGGCCTTACACCCGGTATAAAACCTCCGCTCCTTTTAAGGTCATCTGCCATTTTGTTGGTGGGCACCGTAATTGCGGTGTAAAAGTACGTAAAAATTATAATTAATAACGCAAAAACCAGATTGTAGGCTAAACCGAACACATCTTTAAACTGTGCTGTAACGGTTTTGGCCATGTCAGACTCTGAAAGTCCGGCCAGTGCAGCAGGTATAAACATAATAGCCTGTGCAAATATAATAGGCATAACCCCCGATGCATTTAGCTTTAACGGTATCCATTGCCTGTTATTACCCATAAGGTCCTGTTCAAAATCGCCCGAAGCCGTACGCCTTGCATATTGCACCGGTATTTTACGTACCGCCATAACAAGCATAATACAGGCAATAATAACTCCCAGCCATACTACTACTTCTAATAGAAGCATTAGTGGGCCACCGTTATCTTCGCTTACTTTATTGGTAAACTCCTGTATAAAGGCCTGCGGCAACCTGGCTATAATACCTACAAGGATAAGAAGGGATATACCGTTACCTATACCTTTATCAGTTATTTTTTCACCAAGCCACATTGCAAATATTGTACCACTCGATAGTATTACTACTGATGAGAACAGAAACTGGAATGAATCTGAAGGCAGCATAAATGCTTCGCGGGGAAGGGTATGATACAGGTTATAGATATAACCCGGGCCCTGTACAAGCGTAATAAGTATGGTTAGCCAGCGTGTAATCTGGTTTATCCTTCTTCTGCCGCTTTCTCCCTCGTTTTGCAGTTTTTGAAGATATGGAATGGCTATACCCATAAGCTGCACTACAATAGATGCAGATATGTAAGGCATAATACCCAATGCAAATACAGATGCCTGCGAAAACGCACCACCTGTAAATACATCTATTAGCCAACCAATACCTTCTTTTGCCTGGTTTGTTAGGGAGCCCAGCTTTGTGGCATCAATACCCGGCAATGTTACATGTGCACCAAAACGGTACACCAGTAACAAACCAAGAGTTACCAAAATTCTGTTTTTTAGTTCCTCTATCTTCCAGACATTGACAAATGCTTCGAAAAATTTCTTCATTTTAATGAATGATTATAAGCTTACAGCTTCTCCGCCTGCAGCCTCTATAGCCGCTTTAGCAGTAGCAGTAAATTTGTGAGCACTTACTTTTAGTTTTGCCTTAAGCTCTCCTCTTCCTAAAATTTTTACCTCTTCATTTTTAGTAGCCAAACGGTTTTGTACTAATACGTTAAAATCAACAGTATCGGTAATTGTGCCGTTATCTACAAGAGCCTGTAGCGTATCCAGGTTTACACCTGCATATTCCTTACGGTTTATGTTTTTAAAACCAAATTTAGGAACACGACGCTGTAATGGCATCTGGCCACCTTCGAAACCTATCTTTTTAGAGTAGCCTGAACGCGACTTGGCACCTTTATGGCCACGGGCAGCTGTACCGCCTTTGCCTGAGCCCTGGCCACGGCCTACCCTTTTATTTTGATTGTGAACTGATCCCTCAGCCGGTTGTAAGTTACTTAAATCCATTTCCTGTAATTGTTAGTTAGTTTCTTCTACAGAAACTAAGTGTTTAACTTTGTTTACCATTCCAAGGATGGCAGGAGTTGCATCGTGCTCAACAACTTGTCCCAGTTTACGAAGACCTAAAGATTCAAGTGTCCTTTTTTGTGTTTGAGGACAGTTGATCTTACTCTTTACTTGTTTTACTATTATTTTTGCCATGATTTCCCTTGTGAATTAACCTTTGAATACTTTCTCTAAAGAAACTCCCCTTTGTTTTGCAACAGTGGCAGCGCTCCTCATTTGAAGTAAAGCATCAAAAGTAGCTTTAACAACATTGTGAGGGTTTGATGAACCCTGAGATTTTGATAATACATCGTGTACACCTACAGACTCCAGTACTGAACGAACAGCACCACCGGCAATTACTCCTGTACCGTGGCTAGCAGGCATTAGCAGCACGCGGGCGCCACCAAATTTACCTTTTTGCTCATGTGGTACACTTTGGCCGTAAAGTGGTATTTTTACCAGATTCTTTTTTGCATCTTCTACAGCTTTTGCTATAGCTTCAGATACATCTTTAGATTTACCTAAACCGTGGCCTACAACACCGTTTTCATCTCCTACCACTACTATGGCAGAAAAACCGAATGCCCTACCACCTTTAGTAACTTTGGTAACACGGTTTACAGAAACCAGGCGGTCTTTAAGTTCAAGCCCGCTAGGTTTTACTATTTCTACGTTTTTATAATTATGATACATAATTTTTTAGAATTTAAGTCCGGCTTCCCTTGCGCCTTCAGCTAATGATTTAACACGTCCGTGGTAAAGGTAACCGCCCCTGTCAAAAGTAATGGTTTCTATACCGGCCTGTAATGCTTTTTCTGCGATAAGCTTACCTACTGCTGCTGCAGTTTCGGATTTGCTTCCGTTGGTAATACCTTTATCTCTAGATGAAGCAGCTGCCAGGGTAACACCATTTACATCGTCTATTATTTGGGCATAAATTTCTTTATTGCTCCTGAAAACAGAAAGGCGTGGCTGAGCTGCAGTTCCGCTTACAATCTTCCTGATCCTGAACTTAATTCTTTGTCTTCTTTCAGATTTGTTTAATGCCATGATCTTAATTTTTAAGCTGATTTACCTGCTTTTCTCCTTAATACTTCACCCACAAACTTAACTCCTTTTCCTTTGTACGGCTCTGGCTTACGGAATGAGCGGATTTTTGCCGCTACCTGGCCTAAAAGCTGTTTATCAAAAGATGAAAGTTTTATAATTGGGTTTTTACCTTTTTCACTTACGGTTTCTACCGTAACTTCTGGTACAACTTCTAAAACAATATTGTGGGAAAAACCTAAAGCTATATCAAGCTTTTGCCCTTGGTTAGAAGCCCTGTAACCTACACCTACAAGCTCAAGCTGTTTGGTAAAGCCTTCAGAAACCCCAACAATCATATTGTTTACAAGTGACCTGTAAAGGCCGTGCTTAGAACGGTCATCTTTATGGTCTGTAGCGCGCTCAACAACCACTTTGCCGTCTTCTATTTTTATAGTTACATCAGAAAATTCCTGAGTAAGCTCGCCGTTTTTTCCTTTTACCTTAACAATATTGCCATTAACTTCTACAGTTACACCGGCAGGTATTGTGATTGGGTTTTTTCCTATTCTTGACATCTCGTATAAGTCTTTTTATTTAGTATACGTAGCAGATAACCTCACCACCTACATTAAGCTGTTTTGCTTCTTTTCCCGTCATCAATCCTTTTGATGTAGAAACGATAGCAATACCAAGACCGTTAAGGATTCTTGGAAGGCTGGTAGAACCTGCGTATTTACGTAAACCCGGTTTACTGATTCTCTGGATATCTTTTATTACAGACTCTTTAGTGTCTTTATCGTACTTAAGTGCAATTTTGATGGTACCCTGTACAGAGCTGTCATCAAATTTGTAGCTTAAAATATATCCCTGGTCAAACAAAATCTTTGTGATTTCTTTTTTTAGGTTAGAAGCAGGAATTTCTACCACTTTGTGGTTAGCCCTTACTGCGTTTCTAATCCTGGTCAAAAAATCTGCGATAGGATCTGTATACATTTTTCTTCCTTTTAAACTTGATTACCAACTTGACTTTTTAACTCCTGGTATTAACCCCGAATTGGCCATTTCGCGGAATGTTACACGCGAAATACCGAACTGGCGCATATACCCCCTTGGCCTTCCGGTTAGTTTACAACGGTTGTGTAAACGTACGGGAGAAGCGTTTTTAGGTAGTTTTTGCAGACCTTCATAATCTCCGGCTTCAAGTAAAGCTTTCCTTTTTTCTGCGTATTTAGCTACCATTGCCTCTCTTTTTGCCTCACGGGCTTTCATTGATTCTTTAGCCATATCTTAATTCTTTTTAAAAGGTAATCCTAATTCTGCTAATAATGACTTTGCTTCTTTATCGGTTTGTGCCGAGGTTACAAAAGTAATATCAAAACCTGCAATTTTGTTAACCTTGTCTATATCAATTTCAGGGAAAATGATTTGCTCGGTTACACCCAGGTTATAATTACCTCTGCCATCAAAACCGGTTGCTTTGATGCCGCCAAAATCCCTAACACGTGGTAAAGCTGATGTTATAAGCCTGTCAAGGAATTCATACATCCTTTCGCCACGAAGGGTTACTTTGGCACCAATTGGCATACCCTTTCTAAGTTTGAACGATGCTACGTCTTTTTTAGATATGGTAGATACTGCCCTTTGGCCGGTTATTTTTGTTAACTCGTCTACTGCATACTCGATAAGTTTTTTATCTGATACAGCGGCACCAACACCACGGCTTAAAACGATTTTTTCAAGTTTAGGAACCTGCATTACGTTTTTATAGCCGAACTCTTCTGTAAGGGCAGAGATAACTCTGTCCTTATATTCTTGTTTTAATCTTGGTATATAAGCCATTACTATAATACTTGATTAGATTTTTTTGAAAATCTCACGTTCTTATCCCCTTCTTTCCTAACACCTGTTTTGGTAGTTTCCTTAGTTTTAAGGTCTACAAGTGCAATGTTAGAAATATGGATAGGAGCTTCTTTTTTAACGATACCCCCCTGAGGGTTTTGGGCGCTTGGTTTGGTGTGTTTACTTACCATATTTACGCCTTCTACTACCGCTTTGTTCTTGTCTCGAAGAACACGTACTACTTTACCTTCGCTACCTTTATGGTCTCCGGCAATTACTTTTACGGTGTCTCCAGATTTTATTTTCAGCTTCGTCATCTTTATAACAATTAAAGCACTTCTGGTGCTAATGATACAATTTTCATGAATTGTTTTTCACGAAGTTCCCTTGCTACAGGACCAAAAACACGTGTACCTCTCATTTCACCAGCAGCGTTTAATAACACACATGCGTTGTCATCAAACCTGATGTATGAGCCGTCTGCACGGCGTACTTCTTTTTTGGTACGTACAACAACTGCGGTAGAAACAGCACCTTTTTTAACGTTACCGTTTGGTGTTGCATCTTTTACTGCTACCACAATTTTATCTCCAACAGAGGCATAACGTCTTTTCGTTCCTCCTAAAACACGGATAGTTAAAACTTCCTTAGCTCCCGTGTTATCTGCTACTTTTAGTCTAGATTCCTGTTGTACCATAATTACTTCGCTCTTTCAATAATTTCCACTAACCTCCAACATTTGGTTTTGCTTAAAGGACGTGTTTCCATAATCCTTACTGTATCACCAATGTTACAGTCATTTTTCTCGTCGTGTGCAACAAACTTTTTAGTTTTTAACACGAACTTTCCATATAACGGGTGTTTTACTTTAGTAGTTTGGGAAACCACAATTGATTTCTCCATTTTGTTACTGGTAACAACACCTATACGTTCTTTTCTTAAGTTTCTTTTTTCCATCTTTCAGCAGACTACAATTATTGTAACTCTCTTTTGCTTAGCTCAGTGGCTACTCTCGCGATAGACCTTCTTGCGGTCCTGATCTGTAACGGATTCTCTATTGGAGAAATAGCGTGGGCTGATTTAAGGTCGGTATATGTCTTTTTCAATTCACCAAGTTTACCTTGTAACTCAGCTGTAGATAGATCTTTCATTTCAGATTGTTTCATAATAAATAAATTATGCTTCGAAATCTCTTGCAATTATAAATTTGGTCCTTACAGGCAACTTTTGAGCAGCAAGGCGCAATGCCTCTTTTGCTACGGCCAGTGGCACCCCACCTACTTCAAACATAATCCTTCCGGGTTTAACAACGGCTGCCCAATATTCTACAGCACCTTTACCTTTACCCATACGTACCTCTAGAGGTTTTTTGGTTATTGGTTTATCCGGAAATATTTTTATCCACAACTGTCCTTCCCTTTTCATAAAACGGGTTGCAGCAATACGCGCAGCCTCTATTTGACGGGAAGTGATAAAAGATGAATCTAAAGATTTTATACCAAACATACCGTTAGAAAGTTCACTCCCTCTCTGAGATATGCCCTTCATTCTACCTTTCTGTACCTTACGGTATTTTGTTCTTTTAGGCTGTAACATGTTTCTTTAGTTTAAAATAATTACTTTCTTTTGCGCTGGTTTGGCCTACCGCCGCCTGGGCGGCCTCCTTGAGATCCTGAAGATTTAGACTGTTTTTTGTCCATACCTACTAACGGAGAAAGATCTCTTTTGCCGTAAACCTCACCTTTCATGATCCATACTTTGATACCCATCCTACCATAAGTAGTGTGAGCTTCTGCCAAAGCATAGTCTATGTCTGCCCTGAAAGTTGATAGAGGTATCCTTCCTTCTTTGAACATTTCAGAACGTGCCATTTCAGCTCCGTTCAAACGACCCGAAATCATTACTTTAATACCTTCTGCATTCATGCGTATAGCAGCCGCTATTGCCATTTTTATAGCCCTTCTGTAAGAGATACGGCTTTCAATTTGGCGCGCAATGCTAGAAGCTACAAGGTAAGCATCAAGTTCTGGCCTTTTAATTTCAAAGATGTTGATTTGAACCTCTTTATCGGTAAGTTTCTTAAGTTCTTCTTTTAGCTTGTCTACCTCCTGGCCGCCTTTACCGATAATGATACCGGGGCGTGCGGTGGTGATAGTAACGGTTACAAGCTTAAGAGTTCTCTCGATGATTACCTTACTTACACTAGCTTTTGACAAACGGGCATGGATGTATTTCCTGATTTTGTGATCTTCAGCAATTTTATCGCCGTAATCATTTCCACCATACCAGTTAGAATCCCAGCCACGGATGATACCAAGGCGATTTCCTATTGGATTTGTCTTTTGTCCCATACTCTCGTTTATTAATTGCTTTGTGTGTTATTGTTTGCAGCTCCAAGCACTATTGTTACATGGTTAGAGCGTTTTCTTATCCTGTGGGCGCGGCCCTGTGGTGCAGGCCTAAGCCTTTTTAGCATCATACCGCCATCTACCCTTATTTCTTTTACAAAAAGCCCTGCTTCTTCAAGGTTCTCTTCGCTGTTTTTTTGCTGCCAGTTATTAATGGCGCTTAGTAACAGTTTTTCAAGTTTGCGAGAAGCTTCTTTAGAGCTGAATTTTAATATATTTAGGGCCATCTCTACTTTTTGTCCTCTTACAAGGTCTGCAACAATGCGCATTTTCCTTGGTGAGGTAGGGCAGTTATTCAGTTTTGCAAAAGCAACTGATTTCTTAGCCTCTTTTCTGGCCTCTGCTGTTTCTCTTTTACGAACTCCCATTGCTTTTATTTTTTACCTTTATTTTTAGCCCCTGCATGGCCCCTGAAAGACCTTGTGGGTGAAAATTCTCCTAGTTTATGACCTACCATGTTTTCTGTAACATAAACGGGTACAAATTGGCGCCCGTTGTGCACTGCTATAGTTTGTCCTACAAAATCAGGGGTAATCATAGATGCGCGTGACCATGTTTTAATCACGCCTTTATTACCCTTTTCTACGTTTTCCAGAACTTTTTTCTCTAATTTATAGTGAACGTAAGGTCCTTTTTTTAATGAACGTGCCATATCTTAACTTACTATTTCTTTCTACGTTCTACAATATACTTGTTACTCGGGTTAACTTTAGAACGAGTCCTGTAACCTTTAGCAGGAAGACCTTTTCTAGAGCGTGGGTGTCCGCCCGAAGAGCGTCCTTCACCACCACCCATCGGGTGATCTACCGGGTTCATTGCTACCGGCCTTGTTCTTGGCCTGCGGCCTAACCAGCGAGACCTACCTGCTTTACCAGAAACGATAAGCTGGTGATCTGAGTTAGAAACAGCACCAATAGTAGCCACACAGGTTAACAGGATAAGCCTTGTTTCACCTGAAGGCATTTTAATGGTAGCATATTTTCCATCCCTTGCCATTAGCTGGGCAAATGTACCTGCACTACGTGCAATTACAGCACCCTGACCCGGACGTAATTCTATGCAAGATATAACAGTTCCTAGAGGAATTTTACTTAAAGGCAGTGCATTACCAATCTCCGGAGCAGCATCTTCTCCTGAAACTACGGTTTGCCCAACCTGAAGTCCGTTTTGTGCAATAACATAAGTTTTTGTACCGTCTTCATACGTTAATAATGAAATGAACGCAGAACGGTTTGGATCGTACTCTATTGATGTTACTGTTGCAGCTACTCCTGCATTAGCACGTTTAAAATCTATAATACGATACCTTTTCTTGTGACCACCGCCAATATAACGCATGGTCATTTTTCCTTGACTATTTCTACCTCCTGAGTTTTTTTTCGGTGCTAGCAAGCTACGCTCCGGCTTATCAGTTGTAATAGTGTCAAAGCTATTTACAACTCTAAAACGCTGACCCGGGGTAATAGGTTTTAATTTTCTAACTGACATCTCTTAATTAGATATTATTATAAAAATCTATTGTTTCTCCTTCTTTCACCGATACAACCGCTTTTTTATACGCACTTGTTTTTCCGGCTATCAAGCCACTTTTGGTGTACTTAACTGTTCTATCAGCCCTGTAGTTCATTGTGTTAACATCTGTAACCGATACTCCGTAAGCCTCTTCAACAGCCTGCTTAATTTGTATCTTGTTGGCTCTTTTATCAACAACAAAACCAAAACGGTTAAAAACTTCGCCGTCTTTGGTAATTTTTTCAGTAATGATAGGCTTAATTATGATACTCATATCCCTATTATTTGCTTAAATTATCTTCAATACCTGCCAACGAACCCTCTAAAAGAACCAAATTATTTGCATTAAGTATGCTGTAAGTGTTTAATTCTGAAGAAGTTACAACGTTAGTAGCCTTCAAATTGCGTGAGGACAAATATACATTTTTATTTGCATCTCCCAACACAAATAAAGATTTTTTATTATCTAACCCTAAAGCTTTCAAAACATTAATGAAATTTTTAGTGTTTGGCACCTCAAATTCTATGTTTTCTATTACCACTAAATTTGACTCCTGAGCTTTAAGCGAAAGGGCAGATTTTCTTGCCAGGCGCTTAAGGTTTTTGTTTAGTTTAAAGCTGTAGCTTCTTGGCCTTGGCCCAAAAACTGTACCACCGCCCCTAAACAAAGGGTTTTTTATACTACCTGCACGGGCTGTACCGGTACCTTTTTGCTTTTTAAGCTTACGGGTACTACCGCTTATCTCGTTACGCTCTTTAGCTTTATGTGTACCCTGCCTTTGGTTGGCAAGATATTGCTTAACATCTAAGTATAACGCGTGCTTATTAGGCTCAATTGCGAATACTGCATCAGAAAGGGTTACCGTTCTGCCAGTTTCTTTTCCGTTGATATCTAATACTTTTACTTCCATTACTTCTGAATGATTACATAAGAGTTTTTATGTCCTGGCACAGCACCTTTTACTACAAGCAGGTTTTTGTCAGCCACAACTTTTAAAACTACAAGGTTTTGCACTGTTACATTATCGCCACCTGTACGGCCAGCCATACGCATACCCTTAAATACTCTTGAAGGATATGATGATGCACCTACCGAACCCGGCGCTCTTAAACGGTTATGCTGACCGTGTGTGGCCTGGCCAACACCGCCAAATCCGTGGCGTTTTACAACACCCTGGAAACCTTTTCCTTTACTTACACCCTGTACATCTACATACTCACCTTCGTTGAATAAATCTACAGTTAGCACATCGCCAAGATTATACTTGTCTACAAAATACTTGAATTCAACGACTTTTTTCTTGGCAACAGTACCGGCCTTTTTAAAGTGACCTTCTTCTGCCTTTACAGAATGTTTTTCTGCTTTGTCATCGAAACCAAGTTGCAACGCTTCATACCCGTCAACCTCATTGGTTCTGACTTGGGTAACTACGCATGGTCCAGCTTCGATTACTGTACACGGTATGTTTTTACCGTTTTCGTCGAAAATGCTGGTCATGCCGATTTTTTTACCAATTAACCCAGACATATTAAATTATTAAATTAATTAAAAAACATAGGGACAGCGCATACTACCCCCTTTTGAGGGCGCAAAGTTAGTCATCTTTTTATTATATGCAACATTTTACAAATAGTTTTTTGTAAGTTTTATACACATAATTGCAAGAAAGATAATATATTATGGGTTACTTAGCCTATAAGAACGGCACACAGCGCAATAAAACAATTTTGAAAATCTGTTTTACTGTATTATTTTGGCGCTGAAACATTTTCATGCTTAACAGGCAATGGTTCGGCCTTATGGGCATAAAGCACTATGGCAGGAGCCGAAAAAGTACTGTTGGCAAGCTTTACAGAAGGATTAGAAAAAGCATAATTTGTGTGCAGTAAATTTATATTAATAAGCTCTTCAGTAAGGTTTTTTGATTTCACATTATACATTTTGGCGTAATAATCTAAATTATCTGACAACTGAAAACGTAAGCGTGTACGCATCTCCGGTTCAAGCGCTGTTTTATGCCCATCTTCATCATAATAACCTAAAAGCTGTATCCATACAAAAACAGGCTTATCCGGCTCAAGGTACCAATCAGGCGGAAGGGCAACTTCAATCTTTCTGTTATCTTTTGGATTCAGGTATAAAGTATCTGTAGCATACATTACATCACCAACATTGGCATACTGGTTACCATAGTTTAGGGTGGTTTTTTTCATTTCAGAAAAATTGATTTTATACGCTGTTTTGAAGTGTACTTTTTTAACGTAGAAAACAATTTTATCGAGTTGCAAAACGTAGGGAAGCGTGTTGGTAAACACAAGGCCTTCATCAAGATCTTCTGAAAGGTTGGAGTATATTCTTTTTACAAACCGGTTGGTTTCGCCAAGGGTTATGCTTTTATCTTGTTTAGCACCAACTACTACTTCATCAAGATAAAAGATTCTTTTTTTAAGATAAATTACAGAATCTATGTTCTTGCGCAACAGCCCAAGAGTTTCATAATCTACACGGGAAAATGTAATAGAGTCATACAACAAGCCCTGGCTGATTTCTGTTGGCCGGTCTGATAGTGTTACGCCATTAAAAACCTCTCCCCTGTCTTTATAGAGCGTATAATTTACATCTTCTATAAATTCATCGGTATCCTGATCTATAGTAATAAATACCTGCCCAAAAGAGAGATTGCTCACACAAAAAAACAGTAGTAAATACCTAAACATATATTATACTGATTGGATTTGCAATATAGCATATTAGAAAACTATTTATACAAAACGCTGCAATTTGTAACAAAAAAGCCCCGGTAGTACCGGGGCTCATCTATATAGGTGATATTATCACACTTTTATCTCTACTTCTACACCACTTGGAAGCTCTAATTTCATTAGGGCATCAATGGTTTTAGAAGATGAACTGTAAATATCAAGAAGCCTTTTGTATGAGCTTACTTCAAACTGTTCCCTTGATTTTTTGTTTACGTGCGGAGAACGCAGTACGGTAAAAATCTTTTTGTGGGTAGGCAATGGAATTGGCCCGGTTACCACAGCTCCTGTACTCTTAACAGTTTTAACGATTTTCTCGGCAGATTTATCTACCAGGCTGTGATCGTATGATTTTAGTTTTATTCTGATTTTCTGACTCATTTTCTTGTAAATTAAGCGTTTCCTTTAGCTTTTTTAATTACTTCGTCTGCAATGTTAGACGGGGTTTCAGCATAGTGTGAGAACTCCATTGTAGAAGTTGCACGGCCTGAAGAAAGTGTTCTTAACGTAGTTACGTAACCAAACATTTCTGAAAGTGGCACACTGGCTTTAACAACTTTAGAACCAGCCCTGTCATCCATGTTATTAATTTGTCCACGACGACGGTTAAGGTCACCAACAATATCACCCATGTTTTCTTCAGGGGTAAGCACTTCAAGCTTCATAACAGGCTCAAGTATTACCGCACCGGCAGCTTTAGCTGCTTCTTTATAACCCATTTTTGCAGCAAGCTCAAAAGAAAGCGCATCAGAATCCACAGGGTGGAATGAACCGTCAAGAAGTGTAACCTTCATACTATCCATTTCATAACCTGCAAGAGGCCCTGCTTTCATAGCTTCTTTAAAGCCTTTTTCTACAGATGGTATAAATTCTTTAGGAACGTTACCACCTTTTACAGCATTTACAAACTGAAGACCTACAGGCACTTTACCGTCTACCTCATCGGCAGGCTCTAGTGTAAATACAATATCAGCAAATTTACCACGTCCACCAGATTGTTTTTTGTAAACCTCCCTGTGTTGTGCAGTACGGGTAATAGCTTCTTTATACTCTACCTGTGGCTCACCCTGGTTAACCTCTACTTTAAACTCACGTTTCATACGGTCAACAAGAATATCAAGGTGAAGCTCACCCATACCAGATATAATAGTTTGTCCTGAAGCATGGTCTGTCCTTACGGTGAATGTAGGATCTTCTTCTGCAAGTTTTGCAAGGGCCATACCCATTTTATCAACGTCTGCCTTGGTTTTAGGCTCAACCGCGATACCGATTACCGGATCGGGGAAGTTCATACTTTCAAGAACAATAGGGTGTTTTTCATCACAAAGTGTATCACCGGTTTTAATATCTTTAAAACCTACTGCTGCACCAATATCACCCGCTTCGATAAACTCAATTGGGTTTTGCTTGTTAGCGTGCATCTGGTAAATACGTGAGATACGCTCTTTATTACCTGAACGGGTATTGAACACATACGAACCGGCATCAAGACGGCCAGAATATGCCCTGAAGAAAGCCAAACGTCCAACGTAAGGGTCTGTAGCAATTTTAAACGCAAGCGCAGAAAATGGCTCATTTACAGATGGCTTACGGCTTACAGGCTGCTCAGTATCAGGGTTTGTACCGTCAATAGCTTCTTTATCAAGTGGCGAAGGAAGGAATTTACAAACGGCATCAAGCATAAACTGAACGCCTTTGTTTTTGAATGACGAACCGCAAAGCATTGGTATGATAGCCATATCAATAGTAGCCCTGCGTAGTGCATTATTTACTTCTTCTTCGGTAATTGAATCTTCATCTTCCATGAATTTTTCAAGAAGATCTTCATCATAAGCAGCAACTTCTTCTATAAGCTGCGCCCTGTATTGTTTAGCCTCATCTACCATATCTTCAGGTATCGGCACAATATCAAAAGTAGCACCAAAATTATCATCATGCCATACTATAGCACGGTTTTTAATAAGGTCTACCACGCCTTTAAAGTCAGACTCATCACCTATCGGAAGTACGATTGGCACGGCATTACTTTTAAGCATGTCTTTAACCTGCTGGCAAACGGCAAGGAAGTTAGATCCCTGGCGGTCCATTTTGTTTACAAAGCCCATACGTGGCACTTTGTAGTTATCAGCAAGCCTCCAGTTAGTTTCAGATTGAGGCTCAACACCGTCAACAGCACTAAAAAGGAATACAAGACCATCAAGCACCCTTAGCGAACGGTTTACCTCAACGGTAAAGTCAACGTGGCCGGGGGTATCAATAATGTTAAAGTGGTATGGCTTGGTATCGTCTATAGCCGCACCCTGCTTGGTAGGAAAGTTCCATGTACAGGTTGTAGCAGCCGAGGTAATGGTAATACCCCTTTCCTGCTCCTGTGCCATCCAGTCCATAGTTGCAGCACCGTCATGCACCTCACCAATTTTGTGAGACATACCGGTGTAAAACAATATACGCTCTGTAGTAGTTGTTTTACCTGCATCAATGTGGGCAGCAATACCAATATTACGTGTATATTTTAAATCTCTTGCCATTTTTTTATATTCTTTATCTTTTATGAATTAAAACCTGAAGTGAGAGAATGCTTTGTTAGCCTCTGCCATTTTATGAGTATCAACCCTCTTTTTAACAGCAGCACCTTCTTCTTTGGCAGCAGCCAAAATTTCTGATGCTAACCTTTGAGCCATTGATTTCTCATTTCTTCTTCTTGCATAAAGGATAAGCCATTTCATAGCCATTGAAATTTTCCTGTCCGGGCGAATTTGCATCGGTATCTGGAATGTAGCACCACCTACCCTGCGGCTACGTACTTCTACGTGCGGCATAACATTAGTAAGGGCATCTTTCCACATTTCTATAGCTAATTTTTCTTCGTCCTGCTTTTTAGCCTCTACAATGTCTATTGCATCATAAAACACTTTAAAAGCAGTTGATTTTTTACCGTCCCACATTAAGTTATTTACAAAACGTGTTACTAACTGGTCATTAAACCTCGGATCTGGTAACAGAGGTCTTTTCTTGGCCTGTCTTTTTCTCATGTCTTTTCTTTAAAAGTTCTTTAAATTACTTTTTCTTTGCTGGTGCGGCAGCTTGTCCCGGTTTTGGTCGTTTAGCTCCGTATTTAGACCTGCGTTGTGTTCTTCCCGCAACACCTGCGGTATCAAGGGCACCACGAACAATGTGATACCTAACACCTGGCAAATCTTTCACCCTTCCACCCCTAACTAATACTATCGAGTGCTCTTGAAGATTGTGTCCTTCTCCGGGTATGTATGCATTTACTTCGTTACCATTTGTTAAACGAACCCTTGCAACTTTACGCATTGCAGAGTTTGGTTTTTTTGGTGTAGTAGTGTAAACACGTGTACAAACCCCTCTTCTCTGAGGACAAGAATCTAAAGCAGCCGATTTACTCTTCTTAGTTATCTGGGCCCTTCCTGTTCTTACTAATTGTTGAATTGTAGGCATAATTTATACTAAAAATTTCTTAAAATTTAAAAACCCGCTTTTTACGGGCTGCAAATGTAGGAATTATAATTTACAAAACAAATCTTAACCTATTAATTTCCAAAAGGATTGTAAGCAATATTTACTCCCTTATATGATTTAGTGTATTTTTGCGTTACTTTTAGCTGTAAACCTTTCGCTTTGAAAAAAATCCTGTTGCTTGTTGTTATATTATGTGCTGCTTTTTCTGCCGGGGCACAAAACTTTTACCTGAAAGCAACAGGGCGTAATGAAGCAGAAACAAAAATTATCGATTCGGTATCTTACAAAAACCCGAACCCCAATGCACGTGCCGTTACCGATGAGGCCAATGCCCTTTCGGCAGCATTGTACCGGGAGGGGTACCTTGAAAACCGGATAGCAGATCATATTAAAGTAAATGATTCGGTTTTTAACTATATGTTTTATGTAGGCAATAAAACCAACACCTTATATATATATACCGGCAACCTTAGCGAAAGCCAAAAGCTACTGCTGGAAATGAAACCTGAAAATGACACGCTGGCCATACCTTTTAATACGGCAGAAGAATTTATGAACGGCAACCTGGGCCTGCTGGAACAAAAAGGATATTCCTTTAGCGCCCTGCGGCTAACCGGTTACCAGAAAAAAGGCAATGCGCTATATGCAGCGCTGCTGCTGGAAACCTCTAAAAAACGTACACTGAATAACCTTGTGCTGGAGGGATATGATAAATTTCCGGAGGGGATACGCCGGAATATTTTACGGCAGTACCGTGGAAAAACGTTTAACCAGAAAATGCTGGAGAAGGTATACAGCGATTTTAATGCGCTTCAGTTTGTGTCTCAGCCCCGATATCCCGAAATACTTTTTAAAGAAGATTCTACTACGGTATATGTGTACCTGGAAAAAGCCCACCCCAATACTTTTGACGGGTTTATAGGTTTTACCAATGATGATGAGAATAAGATACGTTTTAACGGGTATACCGAAATTTTACTGAACAATATACTTAACTCCGGCGAGAAGTTTAACCTGTACTGGAAGAGCAACGGCAATGGTCAAACCACATTTAACACCTCACTGGAACTGCCGTATATTTTTAAAACCCCGCTTGGGGTTAAGGGCAGCCTGCAAATTTTTAAACAGGACTCTACCTTTCAAAATACGGTGAGCGACATTAACTTGGGGTATTATTTTAATTACAACTCTAAAGTATTTTTGGGCTACCGCAAAACACAGTCAACCGATATACAAAACCTGGACAGCAGTACACTGAGCGATTTTTCTAATACTTTTTATACTGCTTCTTACTTTTTTACCCGGTATGGGGGCAACCGTCTCTTCCCCGTAAAATCTGTGCTGGAGTTTGCCGGGGGTACCGGCAGCCGCAATAATAAAGGTAACAATACAGGCCAGTATTTTGTGCAGGCAAAACTATCGCACAATTTTTACCTGAACGAAACCAACATTATAAACCTGAAAAGCGAAAACTATTACCTGAAAAGCGAAAACTATATTGTAAATGAGCTGTACCGCTTTGGCGGTATTAATTCGATACGCGGGTTTAACGAAAACAGCCTGCAGGCTAATATTTATTCGGCTATTTTGAGCGAGTACCGCTATATGCTATCACCCGGGCTGTATGCCCATACCATAACTGATTATGGCTATTACCAGGACCAGGCCAATAACGTGCGCCAAAACCTGCTGGGTATTGGTTTTGGCCTTGGGCTATATGCCGGTGGAGGACTGTTTAATATTGTTTATGCCAACGGCAGCACGAAGGGACAAACCATAAAACTCTCTAACTCTATAGTGCATATAAGTTATAAGGCATCCTTTTAAACAAGAACAGGCTGCTAAAAAAGCAGCCCGTTCTTTCTGATTTGCAAAAATAAAACCTATTAATTTACTATCACTTTTACTGTATATACTTTATTTGAATGTATTTTGAGTAAATAAGTACCTGTAGGAAGGCTTTGATTGATAAGCGAAAAGTTATAATCATTTACGTTTTTAGAGGTATAAAAAAGGTTACCCGTTATATCAAACATATCTATCTGGTCTATACGGTATTTACATTTAATATACGTATTCTCCCCTTTTTTAACCGGGTTAGGGTATACCATTAAAGGCTGTTGCCCCTGCCACTCGTCTATGCCAGATGTATCGCCCTGTACCTCAAAGGAAATCCTGTTAGACACCTCGTTATAAGAATCATCAGTAAACATTACTATAAAATAATCGCCGGGTGCCGTAGGCAATTTATCTTCCGGCAAGGTCATAGTACCTTCCGGTTGTCCGTCAAAATATGTATAGCTTACCAATGGGTCGGTATTAGGTTCATCTCCTTCGTGATAAATACCCAACCAGTCTTTAATAATACCCGGGGCATCCGTCCATGTAGCAATAATATTTTCGTTAAGGTTATAAACTGTTTTGTTTATACCCAACTGGGTAATTTCTGTACCTACCTGAAAAAAGACTTTATTACCTACGGTGTTATAACCATCCTGCAAAAAATATTCGGCAAAATAGTAACCTTTGTCAAGGCCGTTGTTATAGGTATGGCTGCCCTCTGTAGCGGTAACATAAGTCCATGCAGTTGCAGGCACGGGGCCAGGCTCATGCCCTACTTTATAAATACCTATCCAGTCATTTGCCATGTTAGGGGCATTGGTAAAACTAACCGTTACGGGAGCGTTTTCTTCATACACTTCCTGGTCAGTGGCAAGTTCAACAAACGGGCCTACATAAAAATATTTCCTTTCGGCAATCTCTGTATAGCCATCGTTTTCAAAAAGGGCCGCATAATACATGCCCGTATCTGTAAGGCCGCTAAAGGTGTGCGTACCGCTTACCTGTCCGTTTGTATAAGCCCAAGTCTGAGAAGGGCTGCTGCTGCCCGGTGTCTGGCTTTCTTTATAAAGGCCAATCCAATCGGTAGCGTTACCCGGGGTGTCAGAAAATGAAACTACAATTGGTGTATTAGGCATATAGGCAATGGTATCAATTGCTATTTGCGTATCGGCATAAGTACTGTTAGTAATATTGAATGATTTAACATTACTCCACGCGCTCCAGTTAAGGTTATTATCCCTGTGGCGCACTTTTACAAAATACTGCCCGTTTGGCATTGCACCTTCTGCAAGGGTCAGCTTGGTAATATCTACCCCTTCCATCACGTTAGCAGTGGTATCAACCTGAGTGCCTACCGGACCAAACAGGTCTTCAAAATCGCGGTATACATCTTTTTCTATTATACTAAAATCTTCTGTTTTACCAATCATAAACTGCGTAGAGTTTAAAGGCTGATCTGTAGTAGTATTATACGCTGTACTTTCTATAGTAACCGGCAGCTCCTGGTCTCCTCCGTTAAAATTGTTTGTGATTTGCGGAGTTTCAGGCGCCTCAAGGCCAAGGTGGCGGTGAAACTCATCCATTAGCTGGTTATTTTTCCACTGGTAAACGCTGCCTATAGAATATGCCTCTACATCAAATGTACCATTGTTTACATCTATATCAACAATCTGGTACAGCCAGTTAGAGATGGTTTTCTGAACATCTTCAAAATCTTCCTCTACAGCCATACCCCAATACTGGTCCCACGCTACACCACCGGAAATAATCTGGTACGTAGGTGTATTTTTTAACTGCCCCCTATGGTATAAGTGGTGATGTGCACCAATATGTAATATGTGCTTTGGAGATGTAACCAATACCGGCATAACAGAGTTGCGTACCCATGTAGAAATATCGCCTACATATTGCTCTGCCTGATACGGCCTGTGCCCTAATGATATAATCCAGTCTACAGTGTCATCATTGTTGGCCGCGGTTATTACCTGCTGTACCCAGGTAAGTTGCTGCACGCCGGTATGCTCTGTATCTAATGCTATAAACAGGGTGTTACCTACCTGGTTGGCATAGTAATTTTCTGTACCTGATGATATGCCCTGATAACTCATTTCATCAAGTATATAATGGTCATAATAAGCCTGCATGGCCAATGTACCATAGGTTTCGTGGTTACCTACAAGTGTTTGTATAGGCAGGTAGCCCGAAAGCTGCTTATTTTTGTTGAAATGCACATTTTCATAATGATCCAGCGTGCCTACGTCAACCTGGTCGCCCACCATTACCGTAAGGGCAATATTATCAGACGGGTCGGCATCGGCGCCCCATTTTTCAGCTATTTTCCTTTTTGCAGCAGATACAAGCGAATCGTATCGCGGTACGTTCCTCATCTGGTTATCGCCCATTATCAGGAAACGAAGGTGGCCATCGGCTGTGGCGGCCTGCCCTGCCAGCGGCATTGTCCTGAATGAATATACTTCTGACTCTAACTCACCGGTTTTAATACGGTAATAATATTTACTGTTTGGGTTAAGCCCCTCAATTTTCACAGTATGGTAAAAATAGTTTGCCGGGTAACCGGTATCAGAAAAAACCTGGTTGCTACCGGTAACGGTATTGGTAAGTGCTTCCGGCGATGTACCATATTGCACTATACTCTCCGGGTTAGATGATGTTTTCCAGTTCACGTAAATTGAATTGGATGTTGGTGCCTGTAAATACGGGTAAAGCGTCTGGGCTTTTACGCACAGGCCGGCAAAAAGCAACAGCAAAAAGTAAATTTTTTTCATGTAAAATGATTTTTTGAGGTTTCCAAAAAAAGATGTGTAAAAGTAGTCCCCCACCCCCTAATACATTATTATGCCATATTTAAATTAGGGTTACCAACGCGGTAAGTTACCGTTGGCTGTTTTAGCTTTTTGTTAAATTTAAAAACACTATTGACTGATATATCTCTATTACATGCGCCGCAGTTTTTAAAAATTTGATTGGTTATTTAAAGTTTATCCTAGGATTGATTCAGCATGATTCTTAAAATACCATGAATATATAGTTATAGCATTACAATTAGCTATCTTTGCGCTATGGAAAAAGAGCACCAGATTTTTGGCATACGGGCTATTATAGAAGCCTTACAGGCCGGCAGGGAAATAGATAAGGTATTTGTGCAGAAAGACGCGCAGGGCGATTTGATGCGCGATTTACTGAAAGCATTAAAACAGCACAGTATTAACTTTAGTTATGTGCCTGTTGAAAAACTGAACCGCCTTACCCCCGGCAACCACCAGGGTGCGGTAGCGAGTATTTCTCCTGTAAAATTTCATGACCTGGAAACACTGGTAGAACAGGTGCTTGAAAGCGGTAAAACACCTCTTTTCCTGATACTTGACCAACTGAGCGATGCCCGTAATTTTGGCGCCATCATCCGCACGGCAGAATGTACGGGGGTTGATGGTATCATAGTACAGAAACAGGGCTCGGCGCCTGTAAACGGCGATACGGTAAAAACATCGGCCGGGGCCGTGTTTAATGTACCCATCTGCAAAGTTGAGCATATTAAAGATGCTATTTTCCACCTGCAGGGATCGGGTATTGCAACGGTAGCTGCCACAGAGAAAACCGACGATACTATTTATGATATAAACTTTAACCAGCCTATTGCTATTATTATGGGTAGTGAAGACCGCGGCATTAACCCCTCGGTTTTAAAGATAGTAGATGAAAAAGCAAAGCTGCCTATGTTTGGAAGCATATCTTCATTAAACGTATCGGTAGCGTGCGGCGCTTTTTTGTATGAGGCGGTAAGGCAGAGGAGGTGAAAATTATTTTAAATTCTGAATTTTAAATTTTGAATTATGAGTTGTTACGTCGATATAACAACACATTAAAATTTGCCTCTTTGAGCTTGAAACTCAAACTCCGTTTTCTTTCACACCACTATCGTCATTTTTGACATAATTGTATACGATTTTGAATATTTTGGGTGGTGGCGATAGAATTTCGGCATCAATTACTTCTATATCTTCCGGCTTGGGTGGGTTTACAAAATTACCGTTTTCGTCAAAGCGTTTCATGAACTTATCCTTACTGGGGTCAAAGTCCGGCCTTTGCCAGTCATACACTATAGGCTTGTGGTATTGTGGTGATTCATATATCCTTGCAAACAGCAGCCCTGCAATCAGGCCGCCAAGGTGCCCCTCCCAGCTAATGTTGCTATCGCCATCAGGAAATACATACCATACCATGCCCCCATATAACATTACTATAGTAAGGGACAGTGCTACTAAACGGTAGTATTTGGTTTGCAGCCCTTTAAAAAGCATAAAGCTTACCAATACATATATAAGTGAGCTGGCGCCTATGTGGTAACTATACCCCCGGCCTATTAACCAGGTTATAAAACCTGAAATTAATATACCGTATAAAATTACCTGCAGGGCATGCGCCCGGTAAAAATAGCGCAATGCGGCAATGAGCAAAAACAAGGGAATGCTGTTATTATAAATATGCTCCAGGCTGCCGTGCAAAAACGGGCTGAAGATAATACCCCGCAAGCCTTTAAAGGTACGCGGCAAAATACCGTATTCATTTAAATAGATATGAAACCGTACCTCTACCCAGTACACCAGCCATATTACCAGCGTAAAAGCCAGCGGCCAAAGCACTACCGAAGGGGAAAATTTAAATCTGTCGTAGTCGTTATACATAATATGCACACATCAAAAAGGCAACCAAATACAATTACCTGTTAAAATGTCAGTTACCTTTTAGTAGTTAACCTCCAGAAAAATGTGTATGCAGCCACAAATCTATTTTTTCTATTACATCAGGCCATACTTCTCTCAAACTATGGCTACCGTTGGGATATATGAGTAACTCAGACTGTAAGCCGAGTTGTTGTGTTTTGTTATATAGCTCCACCGCATTGTTTTTTTCCACACGCTCATCTTTATCCCCCTGTATAAACATCAGGCTGCAATGTTTATTTCTCATAGATTCTAAAAGAAAAACAGGCGAACGCTCTTTTAGTGCAGTAACAGAATCCTGGGCATACCCTGGTATACATTTACGGTAAACCTGAAACATCTTTTGCCTGCTTTTCATAAGGTCTGATGGTCCTGCAATATTAATAGCGGTTTTTATCCTTTCAGACTTTTTCAACAATATAAAGTTTGTCACTACTCCCCTGCTCCAGCCGATCAGTCCTATTTTTGATGTATCCGCATACGGCAAGCTGTCAATAATATTAAGCAGGCATAGTACATCATTTACATCTCTTCCGCCAAATTCATCTACCCCATCACTACCCATGCTGCCGCGTAGTTGAGAGCCAATTATAATATATCCACGGGCTGCAATTTTGCTGAGAAACATCATAATGTAAGAATCTGATACCATTCCAAACTCATTATTGCCACCCCTGTTATAAATAATCACAGGATGCTTTTTCAATTCACTTACAGGTTTAATCAAGAAACCATTTACAGATGTACTATCAAAAGAGTGGTAACTAAGGTTGTATACCTGCACCTGTTGCAAATGGGTTTGAAATTGTTTTCTTTCAGCAAACGAAAAATATTCATTTTCCGTAAGAGAATAATTAACCCCCTGACAACAACATGGCATAACAGCAAAAAGCAAAGCGATTATAAAAAAGCGCATAATTTTAATAAATAAGAACAATAACTAGTCCCAAAAATAACCATTTAGCATTTCTAAAACATAAAATTATTTACCAAATATGTATTTTTACAGTATGGAAGCACCCTTGGCAGAACGCATACGCCCACAGCATTTATCAGAATACATCAGCCAGCAGCACCTTGTTGGCCCTAATGGCTCATTAACCCAACAGATAAAACGAGGGATGATACCGTCGCTTATATTATGGGGGCCTCCCGGTACGGGTAAAACCACGCTGGCACAGATTATAGCCCAGGAAAGCCAGCGCCCTTTTTATGTGCTTAGCGCTATTAATGCCGGGGTTAAGGATGTGCGGGAAGTAATAGACAAAGCCAAACAAAGCGGCGGTATGTTTACTACCAAAAACCCGATTTTATTTATTGATGAAATTCACCGTTTCAGCAAATCGCAGCAGGATTCGCTTTTGGCCGCGGTAGAAAAAGGATGGGTAACGCTGATTGGTGCCACTACTGAAAA
Source organism: Flavobacterium rhizosphaerae (assembly GCF_046000445.1). Lineage (NCBI taxonomy): Bacteria > Pseudomonadati > Bacteroidota > Flavobacteriia > Flavobacteriales > Flavobacteriaceae > Flavobacterium > Flavobacterium rhizosphaerae. Next base: position 36,227 of record NZ_JBELPZ010000022.1, read on the forward strand.
CCCGAGTTTTGAAGTAATACCCGCATTACTTTCACGCTGCCAGGTGTATGTGCTTAATGCTTTTTCACGAGAAGATTTAGAGGCATTACTACACCGGGCTATGGCTGAAGATACTGTACTTAAAACTAAAAAAATTGACTTAAAAGAAACCGAAGCCTTACTACGCCTGTCGGGCGGGGATGGGCGCAAGCTGCTTAATATTTTTGAACTGGTAATTAATGCAGGCGAGGGTGATGATGTTGAAATTACTAACGACCGTGTAATGCAACTGGTACAAAATAATACCGTATTATATGATAAAACCGGCGAGCAACATTATGACATAATTTCTGCTTTTATAAAAAGTATGCGGGGCAGCGACCCTAACGGGGCGGTATACTGGCTGGCGCGGATGATTGAAGGAGGCGAAGATTTAAAATTTATTGCCCGCCGTATGCTTATTTTAGCCAGCGAGGATATTGGCAATGCCAACCCCACGGCGCTTATAATGGCAAACAACACGTTTCAGGCGGTGAGTACAATTGGCTACCCGGAATCGCGGATTATATTAAGCCAGTGCGCCGTTTACCTGGCTACCTCACCAAAAAGTAATGCAAGCTATATGGCTATTGGCAAAGCACAAAGCATGGTAAAACAAACCGGCGATTTACCGGTACCCATACACCTGCGCAACGCCCCTACTAAACTGATGAAAGAACTGGGCTATGGCGATGACTATAAATACTCTCACGATTATGCCAACAACTTTGCCGAACAGGAATTTTTACCTGATGCCATAAGCAATACAAAATTCTATGACCCGGGGCAAAACAGCCGTGAAAACAGCACACGTGAGTTTTTAAAAAACCGGTGGAAAGGAAAGTATGGTTACTAAGATGCAAAGTAGCGTAGTTGAAGAAGCAGTAAAGCCTCAAAGTGTTTTTAAAATAAAACACTTATCTTAAAAACACATTAAAACTTTGCAGCTTTTAAGCCTAAAACTTAATCTCCAGCTTTTCGCTTATCAGTTTATCGTTTTGATAATATTCAAAAAACCAGTCGTTACCTTTTTTAAATACCACCCCATTTTTGCCATCGCCAACAGCAGTGTAAGAATCCTGCTGTGAGGTACGGTACATTTTTAGTACCACTTTTGGTGTGGTATCTACTAACTGGTAGCCATTTTCTATAGGCTGTGCAAAGAGTATATCCTTATTTACAACAGGAGTTGGCGTTGCTGCCGTAGCTGCTACGGCCTTAGGGGGATTAGCGGTTTGTGTTGCTATAGGCTGTGCCGTATTTAACGCTGTATCTCCTGCGTATTTATAATTAAGGCCATCAAGAGAAACCGAAGCCTTTCGCAGTGCTTCATAATATCCCTTTTGGTAATCTTTAATTTTACTTTTTCCTACTTCCGATTCAAAAATTACTTTACCGCCGCAATCTTTCAGCAGTATAGACAGTCCGCTGCCAAACCAGTCGGAATGATCTTCCAGATCCCCATACAATGCCCTGCATTTATTAGCCATAAGATCAGGAGGAAGGTTATCATTGGTAAAAAATACTACAAAGCCGTATTTTTCAAAAAGCATTTTGGTTAACGTATTCAGGTTATACTCATTAGGATCTTTTAAAAAGTCAAACTTTTCAGGCACAATTACGTATTTATAATTATTAATGTCCTGAGTTTGTGCAAAGCTTGCCAAACCAATAAGCAATGCTGCTAATAGAAAAAGTTTTTTCATATAATTTTAAAGAAGTTTTTTAAGTTCAAGCAGGTGATGTACCTGTAACATACCAGCAGGGGCCTCTGCTTTATGCTCGTTAAAAAAAATAGCATCCATGCCACAATCTAATGCTCCCTGTACATCGGCCTCAATACAATCGCCAATCATTATGCTATCACATTTATCTACTCCGGCAGCCTTAATGGCATATTCAAAAATATCCGGATGCGGTTTTTTGCAGCCGGCATTTTCGCTATTAGTTATCGTTTCAAAGTAGTGATGTATGTTAGCATTTTTCAGTTTATCTTCCTGAACGGTATGAAAGCCATTAGTAATAATATGCAGGCTGTACCGGGGTTTCAGGTATTCTAAAATTTCTATAGCCCCTTCATACAAATAGTTGTTAAGGGGTAGAGTAGCTACATATTCTTCGCTAAGAGTATTAATCACCTCATCAGTTACCTCGTATTCAAGAATATCAAATACATCTTTAAGCCTGCCATAGCGCAGTTGCTGCTGGGTGATAAGCCCGTCGCGGTATTTTTTCCAGTAATTTTGGTTAATGGGTGTATGATGGGCTATAAAAAGGGGTGCCTCTATACCTATACCATTTTTTGCCAGTATATGCTCAAAAGCCAGTGCAGAGTTTTTCTCAAAATCCCACAAGGTATGGTCAAGGTCAAAAAAAATGGCTTTTTTATTTGTTAATGTCATAGTAGTATTTACTCATGATCAATTGTACAGTAACGGGAATTTTATTCCAAATAAAATGTACAAATTTTCTTTTTATTTCTATAAACGGCAACAACTTTATCATTACTTTTCTTGCATATCGAGTCACCTATTTTTATAAAGGAACCTATTGCCCCTCTTTTTTTACTATATGATTGTAAACTTTCATCTATTTTATACATATACAGGGAGTCACTTGATACCCCTAAAAAATAACCAAATACTTCATCATGATAATGACCCGTTCTGTCCACTATTCCATTTAATGGGTAGCTGATGGTATCTTCAACAAAGATATTTTCATTATTATATCTGAGCTTCCCAATAATGACCCCAATTAATGCAAATAACATCAATGTAATATATATAACAAAGAGTACTTTATATCTTAATCTCATAAATGGCAGGATCCCGTATGAGTTATTTACTTACAACAACGGCATCTTCTATGTGGTAAATCCAGTCATCTACATCATTATCATTATACCTGAAATTGCCTTTAAGGGTAACATACTGGTCTGTCTTAAATTTTTTTGAGGAGTCTTTCATCTTTATCCCCATAATAGTCTCCGGCCCTGCCTGGCCGCAAAAAAAGCAGGATGCAAATACATTTTTGCTCAATGCATAACTTTTATTATCAATAGGTATAACAAAGCCACTCATAACCACCTGCTTGTGGTTTTTAGCTTTTAGTGTACTATTAATTAACGGATACATAACCCCTTCGGGATAATCTGCACTTGGTTTTTTTATGTATTGAATCTGCCCCAGCAATTTCCAGCTAAGGGTGTCTGCTGCAGTATGCAGTACCGGCTGTGCAACAACAACGGTATGTTGGGGGGCCGAAGCCAAAGAAGCCAAAAGAAAACCTGAAAATAAAACTGTAACTAAAAAAAATACTTTACGCATTTGCCAATGTTTTTGATATATTTAAACTATATGCTTTTACTGCGGGTATAACCGCAGCTATAATACCTACAAAAATAGTAAGCCCTAATAAATATCCCTCTTTATCCCATATAAATTCAAAAGGGTTAAAGGATATTTTAAATTCAGACTCGCTTGAGTTTGAGATAAGCTGTAATGCTAACCTTCCAACAATTGTACCGAAAATATAACCCGTTATACATAAAAGCAGGCTTTCTATAAGCACAAGTGACAGCAACTGCAAACGGCTGGCCCCATTTACCCGTAATAATGCAAACTCAAATTTACGCTCTTTTAATGTGTTATAGAGCGCAATAAATATACTAATGCCGGATATAAACATAATACCCATTGCAAGGTAACGCAGCGCATCTAACCCCACACCAAAAAGTGTAAACAGCCTGTTTATTTCTATAATTGGCATTGCCACCTGCATATCGGTATTTTGGGGTATGAGCCTTGGCCAGGTAACAATAGCCATTTTACTGCGCATTTTTAGCAATACAGCGGTTATTTCTTTACCTTCTTCACTTATCTCATCATCATGATGGCCTGCCTCTGTAGCTTCATCATGATGGTGGTCATGATCATGTTCTTCTTCAGCCTCTGCCTCGTGGGCATCATGGTCATGTTCATCATGATCGTGGGTTTCTGCTGCAACATCATCATGGTCATGCTCATCATGATCTTCAGCCGCTTCCCCTTCTTCATGGTGGTGATCGTGCTCGTCATGGTCGTGCATAGCCCACACGCTTGGTATAGTACATAATATAAGGTTATCAATCACTTTGCCTGTCGGCGATGCTATACCCGTAACTATATACGCATGGCTTTTGTGTACTTCGCCCTCAGCGGCATCGCCATGAGAACCAAAAAAAGTATCCCCTACTTTCAGGTTTAATTTTTCGGCTACACTGCTGCCCACCACTACATCAAAATTTTGGGCAAACACACTGCCATTGGTTAGGGTTGCCCCAAAATGTTCCAGGTATTGCGGGGTGGTACCCACAATACGGTAGCCGTGGTAATTATCGCCAAAAGCCAGCGGAATGGCGGTTTCTACCATACGGTTATTCATCCATTGCTTTGCCTGGGCATAATCTATGTTCCCTGTAGGTGCATCTACCTGGTATACTGCCGAAAGTATAAGCTGTAACGGGCTGCCTTTTGCACCCATAACCATATCTATACCCTCTATATTATCATTAAACTTTTTTTCAAACTGGTTTTCCAGCAATATAAGTACTGTTATTATGGCAACGCTTGCTGTAAGCAGTATGATACTCAGCGCTGTGTTAAGCGGCTTATACCAAATATTTTTCCAGGCTATTTTACTTATCATGGGTTACAGCGAAATTTGGTTAGCAAATCGGTCTTTTAGCCTTTGATCGTGCGTAACAATAATAAGCGCCGAACCAAATTGTTTGGCAAGGCCATCCAGCATATCGGCAACAATCAGTGCATTTTCATCATCAAGGCTTGAGGTTGGCTCATCGGCCAGCAAAAGTTTGGGCTTATTAATAAGTGCGCGCGCTATGCTTACCCGCTGTTGTTGGCCTATACTTAGCTGCGAGGGCAGTTTGTGCCACTGCTCCCCCAACCCAAGTTGAGCCAGCAGCTCTTTAGCTTCGTCAAAAGGTTTTTTGCCATTGGCAAGCCAGGCAGCCAGCACAACATTATCTAACACGTTGAGCGATGCCACAAAAAAAGACTGCTGCAATACAAGCCCTATATTTTGTCCGCGAAAATGGTCAAGTTTTTTTTCTGAAAGCTGCGTAATGTCGGTACCTCCTACTAAAACGCGGCCGCTTATAGGTTTAAGCAAGCCGCCCAATATATGTAACAAAGTAGTTTTACCACGCCCGGAACCTCCTGTTATAAGCAGGGATTGCCCTTCGGCGGTTTTTATATCCGGAAAATTGAAGTTAGTATCTTTTCCGTATGAAAATTTTAATGTATGCGTAGTTATCATTATACTGACTATAGGCCATGCAAGATAACAAAACTGAATGGAATTTAAAGAAATGCCATAGCCAAAGAGTAGTTAATGCATTGTTAAGACAGCATTATGATGCCTCGGCGTGCTTTTTTCTTTCAAAAACAAAAATATTTTGTACCCCGCTGTTGTCTTTATCTTCAAAGCCTGAATAATCCCTAAGTTGCAGTTCATTCTGGCGCATGGCCACAAAGCACTTATTAAATATTGCATCACGGCTTTTTAAATCCCGTTTATCAAGCTGCAATTTTATTTCAATCAGGGTTTTATTATCATTTGCCCTTTCATCATATCCCACAGAATTACTGTAATTTTCGGTACGGTTAAAATCAACCAGTTCAAGCTGGCGGTTATTCATTTTTTCCAGCACCTGCTGCTGAACCTGGTTTTGGCGCAACCTTTTATCCTCGGGCAGCGAGAGACAATCTTTACAGTAAAAGGTCATAGTATAGTCCATAGCCTATTTTTTTATATAAAATTACACATCATGCTGTGTAATACGAAAAAGATTAACAAAGCCCTAATATAAAGTTTTATTAAAATAATTTTGCACACCATAGCTGAATTTCAAAAAGTTGACTATTTTTGAGCTATCAGAATCTCTTTATAAAATATTCAGTTGATCGGCCTTTTCAGGCTGTACGGGGCATACCTTCTGCATTTGCCCCCTGCTTTATCTATTTTAAATTTTTAATAAAGAGAAATCATGAAAACACATAAAAAAGTTGCCGTTATTGGCGGCACCGGAAAATCAGGACGTTACCTGGTAAACACCCTTTTACATTGTAATTACAACATTAAAATGCTGGTGCGCAATCCTGAGCGTGCTATATCACATAACGCCATTGAAACTGTTGTTGGTACCGTGCAGGATTATAAGGCTGTTGTGCAATGCCTACAGAGTTGCGATGCCGTTATAAGCACTTTAGGTTTGGGCATCCCACCCAGTGCACCGGATATATTCACTATAGCAACCAGCCATATACTTAAAGCTATGGCTGAAACCGGCAGTAACCGGTACATAGTTACTACCGGGTTAAATGTTGACACGCCTTTTGATGCTAAGGGAGGTGCTTCAAAAGCAGCTACAGAATGGATGTACAATAACTATCCTGTTTCTACAAAAAACCAGCAGCAGGAATATGAATTGCTTACTAAAAGCAATTCAGACTGGACAATGGTACGCCTGCCCATAATACAACTTGTTGATGAAAATCCTGATATTGCCGTAAGCCTGGAAGACTGCCCCGGTACTGCTATTGCTGCCCCGGCGCTGGCAAGATTTTTAATTCACCAAATGCATGACAGCTCCTATAGTAAACAAGCGCCTTTTATAGCAAATAAATAGTGATGAAAGCTCCCCTATTACCGGGGAGTTTTTATTAAAACCCAATTTGGCTACAAGCTGAAGTAATACGGCTACAAATAAACGGTTTAACGGCTGCAACTTTGCAGTATATAATACATAACAAAAAAATTATGAGCATAAAAAAAGTAAACTTAGGACAACAGGGGCTGCAGGTACCCGCCGTAGGCCTTGGCTGCATGGGGATGACTACTATTGCAGGTAATGATATTTATGGTAAGGCCGATGAAAAAGAAGCTATTGCCACAATACACCGGTCTTTAGAACTTGGCGGTAATTTGTTAGATACAGCCGACCTTTACGGGCCCTTAATTAATGAACGCCTTGTAGCAAAAGCCATTGCCGGCAACAGGGACAGCTATACTATAGCCACAAAATTTGCCTGGGAAATTGATGATAACGAGCAAATAACCTGGCGTATTAACGGCAAAGCCGATTATGTAAAAAAGGCAGCCGAGCGTTCTTTAAAAAACCTGAATACCGATTATATTGATTTGTACTATATGCACCGCCTTGACCCGGAAACACCAATTGAAGAAACCGTAGACGCTATGGCTGCACTGGTGAAAGAAGGAAAGGTACGCTATATAGGCCTGAGTGAAGTGGCCAGCGAAACCATTCGCAGGGCACATGCCGTGCACCCCATAACTGCATTGCAAAGTGAATATTCGTTATTTGAGCGCAGTGTTGAAGAGGCGGGCATAATAGATACCCTGAAAGAACTGGGTATTGGTTTTGTACCCTATTCTCCGCTTGGGCGCGGGTTTATTTCCGGCGATATAAAAAGCCCTGACGATTTTCCGGAAAATGATTTCCGCCGCACCATACCGCGCTTTCAGGGTGAACAATTTTATAAAAACCTTGACTTGCTGGATGCCATACAAAAAATGGCTGCCGAAAAAGGCGTTACGCCATCTCAGTTAGCTATAGCGTGGTCGGTTAATAAAGGTTTCGTCCCCATACCTGGAACCAAACGCATAAAATATGTGGAGCAAAACCTGGCTGCTGCCGATGTAACAATATCCCCGGAAGAAATGCAAAGGCTGGAAAGTATCATTCCGTTAGGTACAGATACAGGCCAGCGTTATGATGATTGGGGAATGACCCTTGTTAATCTTTAATTTCGATAGGGAAAAAGCTATCTTTACGGTAGCTTTCCCTATTACAAACCTATAAGCTATGAAAAAAACAGCACCACCGCCATTGGTACTCAACACCATATCAGACCTCCACAGGGAACTGGATTTACCAAAACCCCTGCATCCTCTGGTAAGCGTTATAAACCTGAAAGAGGTGCCCTGCACTATTAACCGGGGCATAGACAGCCTGCTGTATAATTTTTACTCTGTTTGTACCAAGCGCGATTTTACGGGCAGGATGAAATACGGTCAGCATTATTATGATTTTGATAATGGTATTATGACATTTTTCTCTCCCGGCCAGGTTATAAGCACAGAGGGCAGCGATATAAGTGTAAACGGCATGTGGCTGGTGTTTCACCCTGATTTTTTAAGGGGGTACGGACTTGATAGAAATATTAAAGATTATGGATTTTTCTCTTATGCTATCCATGAGGCGCTTCACCTTTCTGAAGTAGAGGAAACACAGGTAAATAATGTAATGCATGCCATACAAAAGGAATATGAACAACCTATAGACCGCTTTAGCCAGGATGTAATAATATCACAAATTGAACTACTCCTCAATTACAGCAACCGTTTTTATAACCGCCAGTTTATTACCCGCAAACAGGCAAATACCGACCTTATTATAAAAATGGAGCAATTGCTTACGGAATATTTTAATAGTGAAGAACACTGCCTGCCACGCGTAAAAGACCTTGCAGATCACTTAAATGTTTCGCCGGGATACCTTAGTGATATGCTGCGTGCCCATACCGGACAGAATGCACAGCAGCATATACACAATAAACTGATTGAAAAAGCAAAAGAAACCCTTGCAACCACAAACCTCTCGGTAAGTGAAATTGCTTTTAAGCTGGGTTTTGAACATTCACAGTCGTTTAGCAAACTGTTTAAGGCAAAAGCCAATATGAGTCCGCTCGAATACCGCAGGCAGTTTAATTAATGGCTGGCTATTAGCTGTCAGCTTTCAGAAAGTATATATCAGGTATCAATATTAAGTTATAAGCAGTATAGAAAATACTTATTATCGAGCTAATTGCTTAAAGTTGACAGCTTGCAGCTACAAAATCCCTTCATCGGCAAAGCTCATGTAGCTGTGCTCGGTTACAATTACGTGGTCCAGCACTTTAACATCCAGTGCATGGCCTGCAGCCTTTAACTGGCGGGTAACCTGTTTGTCCTGCTCACTGGGTTTTAGTACGCCACTGGGGTGGTTGTGTACTAAAATTATAGCTACGGCATTATGTTCTAATGCTGTTTTATATACCAAACGTACATCTACAATTGTACCGGTAAGCCCGCCCTTACTCAACTGTGTTTTGTAAATTACTTTATTGGAATTATTGAGGTAAATAATCCAGAATTCCTCATGGGGCAGTTCGCCTATAATCGGCTGCATGATTTCAAATACGGAGCGGCTGCTGGTAATCTGTTTTAAATCCAGTACATCTTCCTCGCGCCTGCGGCGGCCCAGTTCCATAGCAGCGGCTATACTTACGGCTTTGGCTTCGCCTATACCTTTAAAATTCATAAGTTGCTTAACCGATAGTTTCCCCAGGGCATTCAGGTTATTATCAGCGCTTTTAAGTATACGCTTGCTAAGCTCTACCGCACTTTCATTACGGCTGCCGGAACCTATGAGTATGGCAATCAATTCGGCATCGCTCAGGGCGGCTTTGCCCTTAAGCATCAGTTTTTCGCGGGGCTTGTCGTCTTCTGCCCAAAATTTAATTGAGAAGCCGGTTGGTGTTTCTTCCATGGTTTTACTGGTTGTGGGCTAAAGATAAATAAAATACATTATACCGCAACACACTATATAAACAAGGGTAACGTTATGTATATAAACCAATTAAGCATGAAACAACTTGTCCTTTTATTTTTACTGCTAACTGCCCCAACGCAACAAACCGATTTTTACCACAAGCTTTCTGATGCCGCCATAGCGCTCACCAAAGATAAAGTTGAGTATGACCCTGCCTATTACTCTATACCTTACCCTAATGGCGATGTACCCAAAGGCAAAGGCGTTTGTACCGATGTAGTGATACGCGCCTACCGCAAACTGGGGATCGACCTGCAAAAAGAGGTACACGAAGACATGAAGGTCAACTTTAGCAAATACCCTAAAAAATGGGGCCTGAAGGGGCCTGACACCAATATAGACCACCGGCGTGTGCCTAATTTACAGGTGTTCTTCAGCCGTAAAGGAATTTCTTTACCAGTTACCCAAAACGCTGCCGATTATAAGCCGGGCGATATTGTAACCTGGAACCTTACCCCAAAAATTACGCATATTGGTCTGGTAGTAGATGTAAAAGGAGCCAGAGGGCGTTATAAAATTGTACATAATATAGGTGCAGGGCAGGTAATGGAAGATGTACTTTTTGACTACAAAATATCGGGGCATTATAGGTATGGGAAGTAATTTTGTTTCAGATTTCAGGTTCAAAGTTTAAGGTTGGCATTAAAACTTTACAACTTTTGGCTTTGAACCCTTTTCAACTAAATAAGTTCCTTCACCTCATCAAAATTAAGTCCGCCATAATTGCCGCTGCTCATAAGTAACAGGGCCGCACCACTGGCATCATATTTTAGTCCGTACAAATATTGCTTAAAGGCAGCAGGATTAGTATAGATTATTAAGTCTTCACGGTTAAAGGCTTCAGCTATCTGTTCGTAGGTTACTTCTTCAAGCTGCTTTATCTTAACCGCGTCGGGACTATAAAATACCACGGCAACATCGGCTGCATCAAGCGCGCCCTGGTATTCTTTCAAAAATTCGGCATTCAGGCTGCTGTAGGTATGCAGCTCCAGGCAGGCAATAAGGGTTTTATCGGGGTATTGCTGTTTTACCGCTTTGGTGGTTGCCGCTACCTTACTGGGCGAATGGGCAAAATCTTTATACGCTACATTTTTACCGTTTTCGGCAATTTTTTCAAGGCGTTTACTTGCCCCTTTAAACGTGGCAATGGCTTCGTAAAATTCGGCTTCATCTACCCCCATGCACTGGCATATCCATTTTGCCCCGGCAAGGTTATTCAGGTTATGCGCCCCAAATACCTCAATAGGCATTGGGCCATCGGGCGTTTCCAATAAAGTTACACCATTTTCAACGGTATATTCCGGTGTGGTATAGGGTATTTTCCGGATGGGGTTTGTAGCCGCTTCTGCCACACGCTTCACTTCGGCATCATCTTCATTATACACTAAAATACCGCCGTTAGTAATTTTCTGAATGAATATTTCAAACTGTTCTACATAATTATCATAGGTAGGAAATACATTGATATGATCCCAGGCTATACCGCTAATCAACGCTATATTGGGTTGGTACAAGTGAAACTTAGGCCTTAAATCTATTGGTGAAGAAAGATACTCGTCGCCTTCCAGCACAATAAAGTCATTTTCCTCTGTAAGGTGTACCATAGTATCAAAGCCTTCCAGCTGCGCCCCCACCATATAATCTACTTCACGGTTATTGTAATGCATTACATGCAGTATCATACTGGTAATGGTGGTTTTGCCATGGCTCCCCCCAATAACTACACGGGTTTTATTTTTACTCTGCTCATATAAAAATTCAGGATAGCTGTATATAGTAAGCCCAAGCTCTTTGGCGCGTACCAGTTCGGGGTTATCGCCTTTGGCATGCATACCTAAAATTACCGCTTCAATATCAGGTGTAATGCGTTCAGGGCGCCAGCCAAGTTCGGCTGGCAGCAACCCGGCCTTTTCAAGACGGGTGCGGCTGGGTTCAAAAATAGCATCATCGCTGCCGGTTACTTTATATCCTTTATGGTGCAGGGCAAGCGCCAGGTTGTGCATGGCAGCGCCCCCTATGGCGATAAAATGTGTACGCATTTACTGGGAATTTCTTTACAGTGTATATTTTAACCCAAAAGTAACGAATAGAATTTAAAAATGTAAGTTTGTATTTATAACTATTAAAATTCCAATGCAACAAACTATACTGAACAAACTGTCTGAAATTGAAAAACAGCATAATATTAAAATATTACATGCGGTTGAGTCAGGAAGCCGTGCCTGGGGATTTGCCAGTCCGGATAGCGATTATGATATTAGATTTATTTATAAAAGGCAAACACAGGAATATCTTAACCTTTGGGAGAAACAAGACACTATAGAGTTTATGACTAATGAAGACCTTGATGGCTCCGGGTGGGATTTAAATAAAACCTTAAAACTTTTGGCCAAGTCAAACGGGGCCTTGCTGGAGTGGCTTTTCCCACCCGTTGTTTATAAAACAGATGTTGTTTTTTCATCAAAAATGCAGGCTTTAGCAAAAGAAACCTTTTCTCCCATAGCAACCCTTCATCATTACCTAGGTACTACCAAAAACTTTATGGAGGTATGCGAAGCCGAAAAGGTTAAGCTTAAAAGTTATTTCTATGCATTGCGTTCTGCCCTTGCCGGAAAATGGATAGTAGACAATAAAACTATTCCTCCTGTGGCTTTTAAAGAGCTAATACCGCTTGCACCGGCCCATATTCAACAAAAAACTGATGAATTACTTGAAATAAAAGCTGTACAGGACGAAAAATACCTGCATCCAAAGGAAGTACTAATAACCAACTACCTTAAGGAAATTATAGCCTATAATCAAAAAAATGCTGCGTCGTTACCCTCGGGAAAGAAAGTAAATGAAAAACTAGAGGAATTTTTCAGGACAGAAATACAAAGTAAATGACAATACAGGATTTAAAAGACCAAAATCTAATTTTGTTTGAGGCTATTGTAGGAAGCAGGTCTTTTGGGCTTGATACACCTACATCTGATACGGATATTAAAGGTGTATTTTATCTGCCAAAAGAAAAGTTTTTTGGCATGGAATATATTCCGCAGATTAATAATGAAACAAATGATATTGTATACAATGAGATTGGCCGTTATATTGAATTGCTAAGTAAAAACAACCCCAATATATTGGAATTGCTTGCATCGCCTGATGACTGTGTACTATATAGCCATCCTATTATGGAAAAGCTACATATTACAGACTTTCTTTCAAAACTTTGTAAAGATACTTTCGCAGGTTATGCAGCCACACAAATAAAAAAAGCTACCGGACTTAAAAAGAAAATCGTAAATCCTATTGCAAAAGAGCGTAAAAGCCTCATTGATTTTTGTTATGTGCTTTCCGGCCCCGGTACAATCTCATTGAACGACTGGCTTGCAGAGAATAAACTTGAGCAGCAACAATGTGGATTGGTAAACATTCCACATTCTAAAGATATGTTTGCACTTTATATTGATAAGCAAAAAACTTTGGGCTATAAAGGCATTATAAAAAGTACTGAATCTAATCAGGTATTACTATCGTCTATCCCTAAAGACGAGCAGCAAACCGCTTATCTCTATTGTAATAAAGATGCTTATTCTTCCTATTGCAAAGAGTATAAAGAATATTGGGAATGGGTAGATAAACGCAATAATGACCGTTATAACACCAATAGCCAACATGGCAAGAATTATGATTCAAAAAACATGATGCATACGATAAGACTTTTGCAGTCTGCTAAACAAATACTTACGGAAGGCAAGCTAAACGTAAGGGTAAACAACCGGGATGAACTGCTTAAAATTAAATCCGGACTTATCGAATACAATAATATTATGGAAACAGCAAATCAATTACTTGCTGATATAGAACAAGCTTATACCAATTCTTCGCTCCCTGAAAAACCAGATTTGGTAAAAATTGAAAAATTACTGGTTGCTATCAGAACAGAACTCTACCAATAGACGCTTCACTATATTTTATGGAATATAAAACAAAAAAAATGCCTTTCGTGATGAAAGGCATTTTTTAATGATTTAGAATGTATTATTAATTCTTAAGAAACTTAATTGATTTGCTTCCTTCCGCAGTACTTATTTTCACAAAGTAAAGCCCGGTTGCAAGATGGCTTATATCAAACTGTGTATTATCTGCATTAAGTGCAGTTACATTAATTTTTTGTCCGCTTAATGAATATACATCAACCGAATTTACAGCCAGGTTGTTACCTACTGTAAAAGATAACACATCATGTACCGGGTTTTTAGTAAGCCCTATAGTTTTTAAACTGTTATCAGGTAATGCGGCAGTCTGGCAGTCGGGGTTTTGTGCAACTTCAAAAGTTAATGATGTACTTGTTACATTAGGGCAATACTCCGGCGCAGCCACAACATAATATGAACCCGGTTCGGTAATGGTATACGTTACATCAGTAGCACCTTCAATAGCCTCACCGTTTTTATACCACTGTATTACAGAATAAGGGCTGTTTACGGTATTAATCATGTAACTATCCTCGCAAATAAGAAATTGTTGCGCATCAGGGTCAAAAACAACATCTTCGCTTGATTCGGTTGCTACAAAAAGGCTGGCCCACGCATAGCTGTCTACCAAAATTTCGTTTGACTCATACGTTACCCCATCTTTAGTTGCCACAACTTTAATATAAGACACATCATAAGTATACCAGTCATACGTAAAAGATGCACCGGTAGCGCCCTCAATGGGGTCAAACTCCTCATCAAAAAACATATATTTAAAGTACCATTGATAACTGTCATAAGTTTCATCGTTGGTTATGGTAGCGGTACCGTAAGAATCTTCACTTGGGCAAAGTAGTGGGGTGTCAGTTTCAATAACAGGTGTTTCCACATCCTGGGCATGTGCAAAAAATGTACATGCTATACAAGCTGCTAAAAATAGTTTTAATTTCATAATTGTAAAATTTCTGTGGTTTTTAAATTAATAGATTGTAAATACAACCCTGCTAAGAACCGGAAAATTTTACGCTATCCAAAAAACCAAGAGGTTACATGTTGTGACATCAGGTGTGACATTTTGTGACATTAGAGTGTTGAAAGGTAATTATAAAGAGATTCACCACTGGGCACCCCAATTTTTTTGCTAATCCGTTCTTTCCGCTTTCGGGAGCTTTCAGGAGATATATTTAATAAGGATGCAATTTCTTTAGAAGAAAGGTTAAGATATACAAATGAAAGAAACCTCACATCATTTGCATTAATTTCAGGGTGTGACTTTTTTAGCCGGAGTAAAAAATCGCTGTTTACATTTTCAAAATTAGAAGTAAACTCATCCCATCGGGCATCTTCTTTAAGGTGCGATTTAAGGCTGTTTACAGAACGCAGCATTTGTTCGTCATTTTTTACCTGTGGTAATCCGGCTACCTTTTCAATTATATCCTCTATGAGTTCATTACGGGTAGTCTGAAACAGTATTTTATCTGATAATTGCCTGTTACGTTCTTCTATTTCATGCTTAAGTTTTCGTTGTTTATCCCGCAGCTTTTCCTTTTCCAGTTCGTTAAGCAGTTCCTTTTCCTTCATCTTCTGGTTAAGGATATTGGTTTTTTGCCGTTCGCGTTCTAACTCCAGGTCCGCTATTTTAAGGTTACTTTCCGCAAGCTCTTTTTTTTGCTTTGCAACCTGGTTTTTTTTGTAAAATGCCCATCCAAAAACCAATAAAACCAATACAAGAAATATCGTACTGATAATATACAGCTTTTTTTGGCTTGCCGATTTTTCACGGTTAATCTCCAATTCGTGGTTGGATGAAGCCAGTTCAAACTGTAATCTAGAATTTTCTAATATCTCCCTGTTTTTATTGATGCTGATGTAATTATTAAGTTTAACAATACTGTCTTTTGCATTATAAAGCGCAGTAATATTATGCGTAATTAATGCAAGCTTTGATTCCAGTTCAAAAAAATCAAGCCGGAATTCTTCATTTGCGGCATTTTGCAGCCCTTTGTCAATTTCAACCGATGCAAGGCCGGTATCTCCCATCTCAAGGAGCGCTTTAGACAGCAGCAATTGCAATTCAGATTCAGATTCCCTCAGGTTATTATTATGGGCAATCGTAATAAGGTTACGAGAAGAAACAACCACCTCTGTATATTTCTTCTCAACAAAAAGAATCTCCAAAAGCGTTGTCTCCGTGTTCATGGTCACCGCAGGGTTATCCTTTACATTTTCCAAAGCATCTTTAGCATATTGCCGTGCCGTTGCAAAGTCGCCTTCTTCAAAGCTCAGTTTAGCAATATTTGAAGCATACAGGCTAATACGCGATTTTATATTTTGCTTTCTGGCTATTTTATACGATTTTTCAAAATATTCTTTTGCGGCAACCCTGTTTTCTTCACGTGCATAAACAATGGCAATGTTATTTAAAACAGACATTTCGTCTAACGGCTCATTATTGGCTATAGCAATATTGTAGGCATCAAGGTAATAGCGGATGGCATTACCATAATCCAGCATTTGGTAGCAGGCAGCGCCAAGGTTATTGGTTGCCAGAAAATACTGCCTGCCGTAGTGGTACTTTTTTGCGGCAGCCTGTGCGGTTTTAAGGTGCCGGATAGCCGAAGGGTAATCTGCCTGCTGAAAAATTTCTTTTACGGCAAGGTTTGTTAGGGAGTCACATTCCTCTTTTGTCTGGGTATAGGCAGCGGTAGTAATCCAAATTAAAAGCAAAAGTGTACTTTTTTTACACTTTGCCATAAAATATTTATTGGTAATCATGTTCAAAAATAATCGATTTTACCCAATATCAGCTATTTATTATTTATTGCCTTTGCATATATAAAGGTTAATATCATTATACTATATATTAACAATTATGCTGGTTTACCGCTAAACCTTTCTTAAATGTATGTATATGGTATTTACATTTATAAAAGTAAATAGTACTTTTAGTAAAAACAAGAAAACGAATATGAAAACATTATCATTTAATAAGGAAGCAGGTTCACAGCTGTTTGGAAAAATAAACAATGCTGCACCTGAAAAAGAGAGCCTAAAAGCCAGTGAATTGCTGAATTTTGTTAAAGGCCTTGGCCTTACTTATAAGAATATAAAAATCACAACAAGCGAGGATACTGTAACACTCGAAGGCGAAGTAGCAGAACAGGCAGATGCCGAAAAAATTGCGCTTGCCGTAGGTAATGTTAGCGGTGTAGAAGCTGTAAACAACAAAATGAAAGTAACAGAAGCTACACCTGAATCAGATTTTTACACGGTAGTAAGCGGGGATTCGCTTTCTAAGATTGCCGGAAAATTTTATGGCGATGTACAAAAATATCCTGTGATTTTTGAGGCAAATAAACCCATGCTCACAGACCCGAATAAAATTTATCCAGGCCAGGTATTAAGAATCCCTAAAATGTAATATTATAAAAAAAGCCGTTCCTCAGCAGAACGGCTTTTTTGTATATCATCTTAGAGTGTATTCTTTTAAATATTATCCTTTAGCTTCAACATTCAGCATCTTCCACAGCTTATCTTTAAGCTCGGTTAACCCCTGCTGTGCTACAGACGAAATAAACATATACGGTATCCCTTTAAACTCCACATCCAGTTGCTTTTTCATCTCAGCCTGTAATTCTTCATCCAGCATATCGCTTTTACTAATAGCTACCAGGCGGTCTTTATCTAATAACTCAGGATTGTAACGCCTAAGCTCGTCCAGCAATATATCATATTCCTTTTTTATATCTTCAGCATCGGCAGGTATAAGAAATAACAGCGTACTGTTGCGCTCTATATGGCGAAGAAAATAATGCCCAAGCCCCTTGCCTTCTGCAGCGCCCTCTATAATACCGGGAATATCGGCAATTACAAAACTCTGAAAATCGCGGTATGCCACAATACCCAGGTTGGGTTTTAGGGTAGTAAACGGGTAATCGGCAATTTTAGGCTTGGCAGAAGTAAGCACACTCAGCAGTGTACTCTTTCCTGCATTAGGAAAACCTACCAGGCCCACATCGGCAAGTACCTTAAGTTCCAGTATTATATCCATCTCCTCACTGGGCATCCCCGGCTGGGCATACCTTGGGGTTTGGTTGGTACTGCTTCGAAAATGCCAGTTGCCCAATCCGCCTTTACCTCCTTTTACTAATATTTTCTGTTCACCGTCTTCGGTAATTTCAAAAAGCACCTCACCGGTCTCCCTGTCTTTCACCACTGTACCCAGCGGTACCTCAATATACTTATCATCACCATCGGCTCCGGTACTGCGGGAGCTTCCGCCATCACCGCCATGCCCCGCCTTAATATGGCGCGCAAACTTAAGGTGAAACAACGTCCACAAATTTTTATTCCCAACAAGGTATACATGGCCGCCACGGCCACCATCACCACCATCAGGGCCTCCTTTTTCAATAAATTTCTCCCTGTGCAGGTGTGTAGAACCCTTGCCCCCTTTGCCGGAGGCTGCATAAATTTTTACGTAATCTACAAAATTTCCTTCTGTCATCTATACCGGTTTGTTTCACAATGTGGTGCAAAAGTACGCTATTTTTATCAAATGTACCTGTAAGTAAGGGCATATCAACAGTCAGCAAAATTAGCTGCATTATCTCATAAAAAAAGAACAGCCCCTTTATCAGGGGCCATTCACATCACACTACTATTCAAAGGTTAATAGAGAAAGCCTACTAATCCGGAAAAAACAAATTATTTAATTACCCCCTGGTGAGCCAACCTCTCCTGCTGGCGGTGGCTATGGCATAAGGCGTAATCCAGAACAATGCAAAGGTGTACATTATACTATAGCTGTATGCCCATACCGACCCTGCCATAGTATACCTTTTGGCATAAAACAACACGCTAAAACTGGACACTATTAAGATGCTGAAAAGCGTTGAACTAAAAAACAACAGCGGGTGTGTTAGTATAAAAATAAACATCAGCAAAACAAACGGGTAGGCCATAATAAGCCTTAGCCACTGGTTAAAAAACAGTAACCGTGTACCAAAGCGTGACTGCTCCCTGAATTTGTGGAAAATAAATTTAGACATCATAATGTTTTCGCGCACGTTGCTCCTGCCCCAGCGGATAAACATTTTATAAAGCCCCTTATACCTTTCCGGCACATTAGTAAGTACATAGGCATTGCGCTGAAACAAAACATGGTAGCCCTGCTTAAGTATCATATTAGTCATGGCGCGGTCTTCGCCAATATCAGAAGGCTTCCCTTTAAAGGTCTGGGTTATCCAGTCGTTAAGGCAGGCAAAAACTGCCTGGCTGCGATAGGCGGAAAGTGCCCCCGGCGTACAAAGCACTGAACCCAGTGCACTTTCGGCAGAACGTATAAACTCAAAGCTCATAACAAAGCTTACATTAAGCATTTTGGGTATCATGCCTTTTTTATTATTTAAAACCTGTACATTACCCGCTACCGCGCCACATTTTTCATTCACTACAAAGGGGCTAACCAAATTTCTCAACGTGTCTGTTTTAACTATAGAGTCGCTGTCAACCGTTACAAAAATTTCACCGGTACCCATTTTAAACCCGCGGTACAAGGCGTGGCGTTTACCCATATTTTTAGGCTGCTGAAAAATAGCTATCCTGTCTCCCAACACCTCCTTTGCTTTTTGCATCCAGTACCAGGTATCATCTGTACTACCGTCGTCAATAGAAATTAACTGTAATTTTTCCTGCGGAAAATCACTTTGGATAAGGCTCATAAGCGTATCATATACCAGGCGCCCCTCATTATAAGCAGGAACAATAATGGTACAGGCAGGCAAAGCTTCATCAGTAACCGATTGTACGGGTTTGTACCTGAAGTATAAAACCACTGTATACAGAAAAAACAAAAGTTTATATACCAGCAGGCCTGTAGCCACTACTATAAACATAAAACCCCATGTAGACTTGAGCCTGTCAAAACGGAGTTGCTCAAACTGCGGCTGCAACTCATAAATTAAAAAAGCGGCACTGCACAGCAATAAAAAAGTACAGATAAGTACGGCAACACGTAACGCATTGGTATTTTTAATTTTTTTATTAACTGCTGAAAGATAGGTGCCGGATGAGGTACCTGTGCCGGAAGAGGTAGGTGCTTTTCGGGCAGGCTGTTTAACAATGTATGATTCTGTATTCATATCTGTGTGAGTTAGTATATATGGCAGCAAAAGTCAGCAGTAAAACACAAAAGCCAAATTTGCCCAACTCACAATTTCAATTGGTGTGCCAACTCGATTTACACCCACTAAATCAAAACATTACCTGTTTTACTAAATAAAAAAAGTGTAGATAATTCTACACTTTAGTACAGTATTCTACACCCCACTTTAAAACTAAAAAAGGTTGGTGATATCCCTAACCTTAATATTATATAGTTTAAACACAAGTTTTAACCAAATAGTAAAGACGGTATGCCAATACCTATAGCTATGCCATAAAGAAGGTCGCCCCAAACAAAACGAAGTACATTAAACACATATATTATACCCACAATAGGAAATGATAATATAGCCAGCAAATTCCCCCTCCCGGCATGAATTGTAGCCTGGTTATAAATATTATTTGCATCCTGATTAGAAGGTATTGCGTGCATACCGATAGACACCCCAAGCCATATTAAAAAGTAGGAAAGCGGGTGTGTCAGTTCAAAAAATTTAATAGGCATATAGGCCGGTAAGCAAATAAGCAAGCATAACAGAGTATTTACAAAAAAGGGACCCATGGATATTAAAAAGGTATCATAAAAGTTTTCTGTACTTTCATGCACCACATAGCCCGCCGGGTTACCCACCCTAAAATAGCAGGCATCAAATACGGCCACTTTTCTTAATTTACAAAAAAACATGTGGGCAAATTCATGCACTATGACACCCGGAAAGGTTGCTATAGAAATTATTTCTCCTGGTATAAACATATCTTTTTAATTTTTTGTCCAGCCGTTCGGATATTTTTTATTAAACTCTTCCCGGCTCATAATGTTTTTGGAAGACAGCCTGTATTCAATAATGTTATAATAATTTTTATCTGCATTGGCAGTATCCAGCGCTTGCGCTTTAGCCAGGTATTCCAGCGATTTTTCTTTTGCCGCTTCATCATCTTTACTGGCATAAATACAGGCATAGGCAGAAGCTACTGCCGCGTTATTTGCAGCTAGGGTACTATCTGTATCTAACTCAAGCAACGCGCTTTCTAAAAAGCCGTCATAATCCTTTTTATCAAAAGCAACACCCATTCTTGCCTGTAGCACAAGGTTAGTAAGCTCATAACCTTCTTCCGGCAGGTAATTTTCACATTTTTTAAACTCCTCAAGGGCCTGTTCACTTTTATTATTGGCTAAAAAATCTATACCCCTAAAATAAGCGCTGAGCACACTCAGGTCATATACTTCCGGTACTTTTGCTTCAGCGGCTTCCATCTGCCCCAAGGCTGCATGGTAATCGCCAAGGGCAGAATATGCAAAAGCGTCCTGTATGTTATTATAAGCCGCATAATATTTCCAGTTCCATACAAAAGCAAAAACTACTATAACAATTATAGCGGCAAAAAAGCCCTTTACCCAAAGCGGAAATGTTTTTTTCTTAATGTCTTCGCGGCAGTCGGCACATGTTGGGTATACCGAAAGTTTGCCGAGCTCTTTTTCTTCAAAGTCCTTATTACAAAAAGAACACACGGTTGGGTCATGCTCTTTTTCAACAACTTTGTCCTGTAGCATATCTTTATGCGAAAAATGTTCTTCAAGACAGTTGGAGCAATGTACCTGCCCGTTTACTTTTAGCGTATTGTTAAGCGGCACATTATCCTGGTTGCAAATATTGCAGGCGGTAAGTTTCATTGGTTGGTGGTAATATAATTGATTACGGGCCGAAAAATAAAGATTATTTTTTTATCAGAAAAGAAAAAAAATGCTTTTGGGGAATAAAAACGGGGCTGTCTCAAAAGGGACAGCTCCTTTTTTTTATAATCAATTCTGATTTCTCTTTATTTACTGATTTATATGTAT
>NZ_JBELPZ010000023.1:0-48272 GCF_046000445.1 Flavobacterium rhizosphaerae
TCGTATGCCGTCTTCATTCCACTGCAGCGGGAATACCGGGAACCCGAATTTATCGCCATCACGTTTGCTTAGCTTACCGTTACCCACAGGTTTTAGTATTAGTGGCAGGTGGGCAAACGCTGGGGCATCCCAGCCAAATGCGTGGTATAATAATACGTGGAGTGGGAGGGAGGGTAGCCATTCTTCACCACGTATCACGTGGCTGGTTTCCATAAGGTGGTCATCTACAATGTTAGCCAGGTGATAAGTGGGCATACCATCACTTTTATAAAGCACTTTATCATCAAGCAGGCTGGTATCAAACTCAATATCCCCACGAATCATATCGTTAAGGAATAATTTTTCGCCCACAGGTATTTTAAAGCGCACTACATATGGGTCGCCATTTGCAATACGTTTTTTGGTTTCTTCTTCCGGCAGGTTCAGGCTGTTGTCCAGGGTCTGGCGGGTTGTGTGGTTATATATAAAAGTTTTGCCTTCGGTTTCCTCTTTTTTACGTGCCTCATCAAGTGCTTCAGGCGTATCAAAGGCATAATAGGCATTTCCACTGTCAATAAGAGTTTGTGCGTATTGTTTATAAATACCTTTGCGTTCGCTCTGGCGGTAGGGGCCAAACTTTTCATTTTTATTAATGCCTTCATCAAACGGAATACCGCACCAGTTAAGGGCTTCTACAATATACTCTTCGGCTCCGGGTACAAAACGGTTTTGGTCGGTATCTTCTATACGCAGATAAAACGTACCGTTATGTTTTTTGGCAAATAAGTAATTAAATAATGCCGTACGCACACCACCAATGTGCAACGGGCCAGTTGGGCTGGGTGCAAAACGCACGCGTACCGGTTTAGACATGGTATTTTATCTTTTTGCCGCAAATATACAATTCCCTTTACGTAACCCGAAGTACTTTGAGTAGCTTATTAACAACATTAGGCTAAATAATTATAAATCAGTCTGCGTTATTAACATAATGCAGGCTCTTGGCACGATTTTTTCCGTTTGAGCTATGGTTATAATTTGTACTTTTATCAGTTATTAACAACTAATACCGTTTTATACACATTTTGGACGCTAAAAACCTTATATATAACAAGCTCGAAGCCTTCATCCGCAAGTATTATACTAACGAAGTTATTCGTGGAACAATTTTATTTATTGCATTGGGGCTGCTGTACTTTATATTCACATTGCTTATTGAATATTTTTTATGGCTTTCACCCACCGGGCGTACTGCCTTGTTCTGGATATTTATTGTAGTAGAGGCTTTCCTGTTATTTCGTTTTATACTATTCCCCATTTTTAAATTGTTCAAATTACAAAAGGGCATAGGCTACAAAGAAGCATCTGCTATAATAGGAAACCATTTTAGCGATGTTAATGATAAGCTTACCAATTTTCTGCAACTCACTAATGAGCCACAACAATCGGAACTGTTACTGGCTTCTATAGACCAAAAAGCCAACAGCCTGCAGCCGGTGCCTTTTTCAGGCGCAGTGAATTTCAGGAAAAATACTAAGTACCTGCCTTATGCAGCCGTACCGTTGTTACTTATTTTATTTTTTATGATAAGCGGCAATAGTGGCATTATTACCCAAAGTTTTGACAGGGTAGTGCATTATGACCGTCAGTACACACCACCAGCGCCGTTTGAATTTGTTATAGTAAACAATCCGCTTACGGCACAGCAGGGTAATGATTTTGTATTAAACGTTAAAACCTTTGGTAACATAGCACCTCAAAATGCCATGATTGTTATTGGAGACGAAACCTATTACCTGGAGAGTGATAAGCCCGGTACATTTACGTACCGGTTTGAAAAACCTGCAAAGGATGTTACCTTTTACCTTACGGCAAATAATGTTACATCTCACGATTATAAACTTAATGTAATAGCGGTACCTGCCATTGCTAATTTTGAGATGGTGCTTAACTTTCCGTCATACCTGGGTAAGAAACAGGAGGTAGTGAAAGGTACAGGTAATGCCATTGTACCTGAGGGAACTAAAGTAAGCTGGCGCGTAAATGCACTGGCAACAACATCGGTAGCTATAAATACTGATGGCACCACGGCAGAATTTAACAAAGCAGAAGATAATTTTACATATGCTAAAACTATACTTCAAAACACAGAATATCAAATAATTACATCTAATAACCATATTAAAGGCTACGAAAAGCTGCATTATCAGATAACAACTGTTAAAGACCAGTACCCAACCATTGCAGTACAATCTGCACCCGATAGCCTTGCCCTCAAGAAAGAAGTTATTTTAGGACAGGTAAGCGATGATTATGGCCTTACTAAATTGCAGGTGGTATATTATCCGCAGGCAAAGCCAGATGCTGCCAAAACAAAAGTACTGCCGATAAAACGCGATGTGGTAGACCGTTTTTACTATAGCTTTCCCGATGGTTTAAATGTACAGGAAGGTGTAAATTATGAGTACTATTTTGAGGTGTTTGATAATGACGCTGTACATGGTTTTAAAAGCAGTAAGTCTTCGGTATTTTCCCATAGGGAATTAACAGAGCAGGAGCAACAGGATAAAACCCTCCAAGAGCAAAACAGCAATATTAACAGCCTTGAAAAAAGTATTAAAAACCAAGATAAACAGCTTAGCGATTTAGATAAGCTGCAAAAAATGAATAAAGAAAAATCGGCACTTGATTTTAAAGACCAGAAAAAAATTCAGGATTTCATCAACCGCCAGCAACAGCAGGATGAAATGATGAAAGAATTTTCTAAAAAATTATCTGAAAACCTTGAGGAATTTAATCCTGAAAAAAAGGATGAGTTTAAAGAAGAACTGCAAAAAAGGCTTGAGAAAACGGAGAAGGAAGCAGCCGATAATAAAAAGCTGTTAGATGAATTAAAAGAACTTACCGATAAACTAAAAGATGAAGAGCTTTTTGAAAAGCTGGATCAGATTAAACAGAAATCTAAAAATCAGACAAAAAATTTAGAACAGTTGGTAGAACTTACCAAACGTTTTTATGTCGAGAAGAAGGCGGAACAGATTGCTGATAAATTAGAAAAACTCGGCGAAAAACAGGATAAACTTTCGGAAAGTAAAGATAACAATGCAAAAAAGCAGGAAGACATAAATAAAGAATTTGATAAACTTCAAAAGGAAATGCGCGACCTCGAAAAACAAAATGAGGAGTTAAAAAAACCTATGGATATACCCTCTGACCAAAAGAAGGAAGAAAGTATAGAACAGGATATGGAGAAAGCTTCGGATGAATTGAAGAAAGAGAACAACGATAGTAAACAAAAAGCCAAGCCCAAACAAAAAAGCGCTGCGGAAAAAATGAAGCAAATGGGTGGAAAAATGATGCAGATGATGAAGAGTGGTGATATGGAAATGCTTAATGAGGATATTAAAATGCTGCGCCAGATTCTGGATAATTTATTAGCGTATTCATTTTCGCAGGAAGATGTAATGAACCAGTTTAAATCGAGTGCAACACGATCAGCAGCCTTCAGTAAATACCTCAAAAAACAACAGGATCTTAAAGTACAGTTTAGTCATGTTGATGATAGTATATTTGCCCTGTCTTTACGCAATCCACGTATTTCTGAAGATATGACTAAAGAGGTTGGTAATGTGCATTACCATATTGATAAAGCTTTGGAAGACCTTGCGGAAAACCATGTGTCTCGTGGAGTAGCCAGCCAGCAGTATGCCGAAACAAGTGCCAATAAACTTGCCGATATGCTGAGTGATATGCTTAACAGTATGCAAATGCAGTTGCAGGGAAGTGGTATGGGACAGTCTTCGCCCGGTCAGGGTAGCAGTGGCGATATGCAGTTGGAGGATATCATCCAAAAGCAACAGGGCTTATCTGATAAAATGCAGGAAGGTATGGGCAAAGGCGGAAAGAAAGGAGAAGCTGAAGGACAGCAAAAGGGCAAGGGCAAGAAAGGCGAGGGCGAAGGAGAAGATGGTGAGGGTAGTGAAGGCAGTGAGGGCGACGCCGGTAAATTATTAGAAATATATAAAGAACAGCAGCAACTTCGAGAAGCGCTTCAAAAAGCATTAGAGAAAGAGGGTATGGGCGGCAAAGGCCAAAGCGCCGTTAAACAGATGAAGGATATAGAAAAGCAATTGCTTAACAAAGGGTTTGATAATAAAACTATGGAAAAAATGCAGAATTTAAAGCATGAGCTATTAAAGCTGGATAAAGCCATGAAACAACAGGGAGAAGAAAATAAAAGACAGAGCCAAACCAATAAAAAAGAGTTTAATACTACTACTGGCCAATTGCCCGAAGCTTTTAAAGAATATTTGAATAGTATTGAAATATTAAACAGGCAGTCACTACCTTTGCGCCCTGTTTACAATAAGAAAGTACAAACGTATTCTAAAAGCAATGATTAGTTTTAATTACGAGACCGATTTTCAACTTCATCAGGAAGATCTTTACGAAAACTGGATTGCCGATGTTATTGATAGCGAAGGCAAAACCCAAGGTGAAATCAATTACATTTTTTGTGATGATGAGTACCTTCTTCAAAAGAATATTGAGTTTTTAAACCACGATACTCTTACCGATATTATAAGTTTTGATTATACGATGGGTAACCTTATTAGTGGCGATATTTTTATATCGGTAGAGCGTGTTCAGGAAAACGCTAAAGAATATAATGTAAATTTTGAAGAAGAATTACGCAGGGTTATGGCACATGGCGTGCTACATTATTGTGGATATAAAGATAAAAATGAAAATGATTCACTTTTAATGAGGAATAAAGAGGATGAAAAAATGTTGTTGTTCCACGTGAAACAATAGAGCTTATAGTAGAGTAAATATGTTCCACGTGAAACATATTCAAATTGTGTTAAATTACCGTTCCACGTGGAACAATATAGATAGGAGATAGAAAATGTTTCAGGAAGTATATGATGTTATAGTAGTAGGGGCAGGGCACGCTGGTAGCGAAGCCGCTGCAGCCGCTGCAAATATGGGTAGTAAAACGCTGCTTGTTACCATGAGCTTGCAAAATATAGCCCAAATGTCTTGCAACCCTGCTATGGGTGGTATTGCAAAAGGCCAGATTGTACGCGAAATAGATGCCTTAGGAGGATACTCTGGTATAGTAACCGATAAAACCGCCATACAATTCAGGATGCTTAACAAGAGCAAAGGGCCTGCTATGTGGAGTCCACGCGCTCAAAGCGACCGTATGCGTTTTGCTGAGGAGTGGAGACTGATGCTTGAGCAAACCCCGAATCTTGATTTTTACCAGGAAATGGTAAAAGGTATAATTATAGAGAATGATGTTGTTAAAGGTATCCGTACATCGCTGGGGCTCGAAATAAAAGCAAAAACTGTAGTGTTAACCAATGGTACTTTTCTTAATGGTTTAATACATATTGGCGAAAAGCAATTTGGCGGTGGCAGGGCAGGGGAGAGTGCTGCTTATGGAATTACAGAAGATTTGGTACGTGCAGGTTTTACTTCGGGAAGAATGAAAACAGGTACCCCCCCGCGTGTTGATGGCCGCTCACTTGATTATAGTAAAATGATTGAACAGCCGGGCGATATTAACCCGGATAAGTTCTCATATTTAGATATTACAAAACCACTAACACAGCAACGCTCGTGTTATATGACCTACACCAGCGAAAAAGTACATAATTTGCTTCGCGAAGGGTTTGACCGTTCGCCTATGTTTAATGGGCGGATAAAAAGTTTAGGACCTCGTTATTGCCCTTCTATAGAAGATAAAATAAACCGTTTTGCAGATAAAGACCGCCACCAGTTGTTTGTAGAACCTGAAGGATGGAATACTGTTGAAGTTTATGTAAATGGCTTTAGCACTTCATTACCAGAAGATGTTCAGTTTAATGCATTGCGCAGTGTAGAAGGCTTTGAAAATGTAAAATTCTTCCGCCCGGGGTATGCTATAGAGTACGATTATTTTCCGCCCACGCAACTTAAACACACACTTGAAACCAAGCTTGTAGAAAGGCTGTATTTTGCCGGGCAGATTAACGGTACTACCGGTTATGAAGAAGCCGCATCTCAGGGCTTAATGGCAGGTATAAATGCTGCGCTTAAAGTACAGGAAAGAGATCCGTTTATATTAAAACGTAATGAGGCGTATATAGGCGTACTTATTGATGATCTTATTACAAAAGGCACTGAAGAACCTTACCGTATGTTTACATCCCGTGCAGAATATCGTACGCTGTTGCGTCAGGATAATGCCGATTTCAGGTTAACTCCCCTTGGATATGAAATAGGTTTGGCCAGTGAAGAACGTATGCGCAGGATGGAGAAAAAACGAGATAAAAGCGATGCTTTTGTACATTTCTTCAGGGAAACCAGCCTTACAGTCTCAGAAGCCAATCCGGTGCTTGAAGAAAAAAACTCGGCGCCTATAACACAGTCCGATAAAATGTTTAAAATATTTTCCCGTCCTCAAATTGAACTGGAAGATATTTTAAAGTTTGATAAGGTTACAGCGTATATTGATGAACATAACCTGGACAGGGAAGTTATTGAACAAGCCGAAATACAGGTCAAATATTCAGGATATATTGAGAAAGAGAAAAATAATGCCGATAAGTTAAACCGACTGGAAGATGTAAAAATTCCTGATAGTTTTGATTATGATAAAATAAAATCACTTTCTTACGAAGCAAGAGAGAAGATGAAAAAAATTCGTCCTGTTACAATTTCACAGGCATCACGCATTAGCGGTGTATCTCCGGCTGATGTATCAGTACTTTTAATTCATATGGGTAGATAATATGTTTCACGTGGAACAACAAAAAATAAAAAGCTTTTACATAAAAAGCTTTTTACTGGCATTTATAAGCATTATAACACTATCGTGCGGTGTGCCAAGGCATGCGGTAGAAATTCATGATTATGAGTTGTTAGAAAACGGTAAACAGATTACCGGAAAAGATAAAGGGCTTACTGCATTTATATTTGAAAATAACCCTACAAAAATACCTTTTGTACAATTTTTGTCTGAGAAATACCATGTGGGCAAATATAAGGATGTATCATATTGGGTAGAAACAGATGGTTACCGCTTTAAAGTGTTTTTATATGATACCGATGAGCTAAATAAATACTTTGATATGGGGCAATTTATGGTAACCACTAACGTTACAGAAAATAACATTGTTGGTTCAACAGAGAAATTTATTGGGTTATCTATGATCACAGAATACAATGAAGATTGCCTTAATGAAAATTCACTATTACAAAAAATTGCCATTAATTATCTTAAAAGCTTAAAAAACGAATTTAATAACCTGTGATGGATTTTAATACCCGTACGCCTTATTTAACCGTAAAGGACCATTCTGTTTCAAAAGAAACTTTTGACTTGATAATAGATAAAGAGTTGCAACTTTTAAAAACAAATCCACAACCTAGCATTGATAATTTAGGCAGATATTATGAAAGTGAAGATTATATCTCTCATACTGATGGTAAGCGTACCTTATTTGAAAAATTATACCATACAGTAAAACAAAAAGCCTTACAGGATAAAATTAAACTGGTTAGGCAGTTTGCCCCTAAAACGGGAAACCTTTTAGATATAGGAGCCGGAACGGGCGATTTTTTGGTTGTAGCCAAACATTCCGGTTTTACTATTACCGGCATTGAGCCCAGCGAAAAAGCACGTGCCATTGCAGTGAAGAAAGGAATTAATCTAGTCGATTCGCTTTCTAATGTACCGGATCATAGTCAGGATGCTGTTACAATGTGGCATGTATTAGAACACGTACCGGATGTGGAGGTGCAAATTAAGGAACTAAAACGTGTTTTAAAGCCTGATGGAGTACTGGTGATTGCGGTTCCTAATTACAAATCATACGATGCACAATATTATGGTCCATTTTGGGCTGCCTATGATGTGCCAAGGCATTTATGGCATTTTAGCAAAACGGCCATACAAAAACTTTTTTGGCAACAGCAAATAGAGTTAATTAAAGTGTTGCCCATGAAATTTGATAGTTTTTATGTAAGCCTGATTTCAGAAAAATATAAATCAGGAAAAATGAATTTTGTTAAAGGTTTTTGGATGGGATTACGCTCAAACACCAAAGCAAGCCGCACTGGTGAATATTCATCGCATATTTATGTGCTGAAAAACGCTAAAATGTAAATAAATCGCATTTAAGAGCGTTTTAAGCACAAAACAGTATAAACATATGTCCTTAAAAAAATAATCGGCCCTAAGCATTTATTTTAATTCATTTTTAATAGGTTTTGATTATTTAATATAAAGTAAACATAAGTATTAACTATAGTTAAATAAACCCGGGATTTTTACCCCGTGTTTGGTAAAATAGCAGGAATTGTTACTTTTACCAAAATTTTTAAAAACGATAAACAACAAATATGAAAAAAACGTTATTGATAGTTGGGTTTGCCCTGGCTCTATTTTCGTGCGATAAACAACAGTCTTCAGAAGCGGGTATGAAAACTGCCTATGTTGATATTGCAAAACTCTCTAAAGATTATGAAGCATTTAAAGACTTAGAATCTCAATCTAAAATAAAAGAAGGAGAAATGGGCAGGGAGCTTCAGGCAGATGTAAAGCAATATCAGGAAGACCGTGCTGCTGCAGAGCACCAGGCTGCTACAAAAGGCCCACAATGGGTACAGCTTAAAGCACAGGAGTTTCAAAAAAGGGAACAGGACATCACAGCTAAGCAACAACAGATGGCACAGAACTTACAGGAAGAATTTGGTGCTAAAAATGACAGTGCTGTAAATGTAATGAAAAAGTATATAGGTAATTACGGTAAAGAAAAAGGATATGATTATATCTATTCTACCTCTGATATATCATCAATTATATATGCTAAAGAAGGGTACGACCTTACAGATGAAATTCTGAAGGCCCTGAATGAAGAGTATAAAAAGAATCATCCTGATGTTGAAAAGCCTGCAAAGGACGAAACACCTGAAACAAAATAATACATGTTACAACATAAAAAAAAGCTCCTTAATAGGAGCTTTTTTTATTGAATATCAGTTTGTTGTATTATTCTTTGATTACTTTAACGGTTTGTTGTTTTGTTAAAGTAGTAATATGTACAAAGTAAATTCCGGATTTTAACTCGCTAAAATCCAATATAGTAGTACTGTTATTTACTTTTTTATGTATAACTTCCTGTCCTATAGCATTATAAACTATTGCATTTTCTATAATATCGGCACTTTTAATAGTAAGTGCATTAGTTACAGGGTTTGGATAGCATTGTACAGTGATGCTATTAAAATTTGCTAAACCACTGGTTGCCTGAGTTTCATAGGCCCCGAGGTCTATATTAGTATTGTTATATATCCTTTCATTTCCGGCAAGGTCTAAAGTAACAGCAGTAAGGTCTGGTTCCTGTCCTTCACCAAAATAAGCATTATTACCGGTATTAAACGCCGGGCTTTGGGGCTGTAAAGTATAATCATCATTAGATGCATCTGTAAAAAGAGGATCGGCATCCATGTTATTGCCGCCATCAATACCATATCCAATCCATCCTAAACTGCTACCTTGTACCAAACAATAATAAAAATAGCTTTCACTGGTATTATAGTTATAAACATTAGGGGCTACTAATGATAAATTTCCATAAATAATACTGTTTCTAAATATTGGGAAAGCATCATAATTTGCAATTCCCCCTGCATTTTCAAAAGCTATATTGCCTGAAAGGGTAAGGTTGGTAAATACAGGCGCACTTTCGGCATTATACATTCCGCCTCCGTAAGGCGCTGTATTTTGTGTAATAAGGCAATTAGTATAAGCTGGTGCAGATTCTTGATAGTTACCCAGCCCTCCTCCTTTAGCAGAAGCCGTATTGCCGCTTATAGTACCATTTGCAAAAAATGGCGAAGCATTAAAACACAGTAAACCACCACCCACACTGGCCATATTATCTGTAATACTAAAATTAGTATAAGTGCCTGTGGCATTTTTACTGTATATACCACCGCCGTTGTTGGTAGCTGTGTTAGATGATATAGTAGTATTATCTACAATAGGGGCAGATAAATCATCATTATATATCCCTCCGCCAGTATCAGCGTTATTTAGCGTTATTTGGCTTGCATTTATAATACTCTCGCTATGTGACCAGTTGCAGATACCGCCTCCAAAAGTAACGGCTATATTTTGTGTTACCAGTACATTGTTTATTACCGGAGAAGCATAATAATTATACATACCGCCACCGGCACCAGTTGTAGTAGCATTCTGGATAAGGGTACAGTCGGTAAATATAGGTGTTGCCTGATAGTTATATACGCCACCGCCTGCAATAGCACTATTACCTGATATGGTACTGTATTGAAATGAAGGCAGGCCATCTGTCCAGCTGCAAATGCCACCTCCCGATTCAGCATGATTTCCTGAAATCAAAATCAAGTCTATAATTGGCGCAGAAAAATTTCTGCAATACATTCCTCCTCCATAAATAGCTGTATTAGAATATATACTTACGTTAGTAATAATAGGGGAGGCATAATTATATAAAACAATGCCACCACCCACATAGCGCCCAACGTTTATTTCATTTATCGTAATGCTGCCGGCATTAGGGTCAGAGGCATTACCACCCGTAATATAAAAACCATCAATAATAGTTGCATTGGTAATAGGGGCTTCTTCTGTGCCCAGCCCAATAATAACATGGTAAGCATTCTCGGTATTATTTTCAAAAACAAGGCTGGCTCCGGTTCCTGTAACAACATCGTCATTATTAAAATCGCCACTAAGTATCGTTATATTTGCCGGATTATCCATATCCCTTTCAGACGGTGACGTTTCAACACCTGTAAAACTACCGTAAAGCATTACGCCTTCTTTTAATACAAAAGCATTATCCTTATCATTTTCCACAACTGTAGCCAGGTCATTAGCTTTTCTGTTGGGTAAATACGTGCCTGCAGCAACATAAATATTATCTCCGGCAACTGCGGTATTTATCATTAGTTGCAAATCATTAGCTGCATTTTCCCAACTGCTGCCATCTCCTGTCCCTGCTATTTCAGGCATTACATAATAGGTGGTTTGAGCTTTTAGGCCCTGTACAGATAAAAAGCAGCTAAACAAAACGGAAATTCCGTATAAAAATGTAGATTTTTTATTCATAAGTAATTATATATCAGTATTAATAATAAAGTATTGCAAATGTTATCAAAAAAACAGCTAATTTGTACAACAGTATATAAATTTATTTAAAATATAAAAAAAAGGTATTTAGCCATCAAATAAATGCTATAATACCATGCTATGAGGTTTTTCGTTGATTTTTTTAGTAAAATATATGTTTTTTGAACAGTTACTTTTTATGAATCAACCGGGTAAGTTTAATAGAAAGGTCAGTAAGTATAATTTTAGAATTTCCGTTACGCTCTATATGATATAAAGCATCGCTCAGCTCCTTAAAAATTTCGTTTATGTTATTGCCGTTTACAAATGGGGCAAAATTTTCAAGCTTAAATTTATCTACCGTAGGCTCCATATACACAAGGGTATTGGTTTTATAATTTAAAAGCAATGCCTGGCGAAACATATTTATACAAAATTCTAAAAACTGTTTTTGTGCTTCGCGTCCAATAGCAGCTATTTGCTCGCTCCAGGCAATCAGGTCGTTAATGGCAGCGGCATTACCTTTGGCTCTAAAAGCAGCGCGTACCCACATAACAAACCATTCTTCAAACGGAAATTCGTCTGTGGTTTTATGCAACAAATGCCGGGCGCGGTTATAATTACCCTGTGCCTGGTGTGCCAGCTTCATAGCGGCGGCGGCATCAAGTTTTTCACGTGAAACCAGCGCGTCGGCTATTACCTGTTCGGGCAGGCTGTTAAAGTGCAATACCTGGCAGCGGCTTAGTATAGTTTGCAGTATATCTTCCTCTTTTTCTGTGATAAGAAGGAATACCGTTTTTTGCGGCGGTTCTTCCAGCAATTTCAACAGTTTGTTGGCAGCGGCAGTATGCATACGGTCGGCCATCCAGATAATCATTACCTTATACCCGCCCTCATACGCTTTTAATGATAACGCCTTTACAATTTCGCCCGCTTCATCTACACCAATCTGGCCCTGCTTATTGGCGATATCTATTTTTTTATACCAGTCAAAAAGGCTGCCGTAGGGTGTTTGGGCAATAAATTCACGCCATTGTTTTAAAAAATTGTTGCTTACCGGGTGGCTTTTTACCTCGCTGTTGGTAGCCACAGGAAAAACAAAATGAAGGTCGGGGTGCGATAGGTTTTCAAATTTCAGATTACAGGCTGTATTACCGGAATTATTTTCTGCCCCGGTATTACTGCAAAGCAGGTATTGCGCATACGCTATGGCTAAGGGTAGCGTTCCGCTGCCTTCCGGGCCAACAAACAATTGTGCATGAGGTATGCGCCCGGCACTGGTACTGGTGGTAAGGTGGCTTTTAATATAATCCTGACCTAAAATTTCTGAAAAAAGCATGAAGCAAAGATAAAAGAAAGTTGCAGAGTAGCAGGGTAGCACGTTTAGAAAGTCAGAAGTCAGTTGTATTGATAATCCAATCGGCAACCATCAACTAACGACCATTAACCTTTTAACAAACCCTTCATCAGAATTTTACCACGTACTATTAACACCAAATATTATACACGTATTATCAAAAAAACTATATTTGCTTTCTCCATAGTTAAAAAACAATTTCAAACTTTATGAAAACCCTTTCAGACATCAATTTCAAAAACAAAAAAGCCGTGATACGTGTTGATTTTAACGTACCGCTTGACGAAAATTTTAACGTTACCGATTCTACCCGTATTGAGGCTGCAAAACCAACCATAGATAAAATTCTTGCTGATGGCGGCAGTGCCATACTAATGTCTCACCTGGGCAGGCCAAAAGGTAAAGAAGATAAATATTCTCTTAAGCATATTGTAGACAAGGCATCTGAAATTCTTGGGGTTAAAGTTACATTTGTTGACGACTGTATTGGGGAAGCTGCAGAAAAAGCGGCTGCCGATTTAAAACCGGGCGAAGTACTGCTTTTAGAAAACCTGCGTTTTTATAAAGAAGAAGAAGCCGGAGATGCTGATTTTGCAAAAAAGCTAGCCTCATTAGGTGATATTTATGTGAATGATGCCTTTGGTACGGCACACCGTGCACATGCTTCAACAACAATTATTGCAAATTATTTTCCTAAAGATAAAGTTTTTGGTGCGCTTCTTGCTAAAGAAATCGAAAGCCTTAATAAAGTGCTTAAAGACAGCAAGAGCCCAGTTACGGCTATTTTGGGCGGTAGCAAGGTATCAAGCAAAATTACAGTTATAGAAAACATACTGGGTAAAATTGATAACCTTATTATTGGCGGGGGTATGACCTACACCTTTGTTAAAGCACAGGGCGGTAAAGTGGGCGACTCTATTTGTGAGGATGATAAACAGGATTTAGCCCTTGAGATTTTAGCCAAGGCTAAAGAAAACAATGTAAATGTGTACCTGCCTGTTGATGTGGTGGCTGCCGATGATTTTAGTAATGATGCCAATACAAAAGTGGTTGATGTAAACGAAATTCCCGATGGTTGGCAAGGGCTTGATGCCGGGCCTAAAACCCTTGAGATTTTCAAAAAAGTAATACTTGATAGCAAAACCATATTGTGGAATGGCCCTGTTGGGGTGTTTGAAATGGAAAAATTTGCTAAAGGTACTATTGCCATTGGCGAGTTTATTGATGAGGCTACCCAGAAAGGCGCTTTCTCGCTTGTAGGCGGGGGAGATTCTGTATCGGCTGTAAAACAGTTTGGCTTTGAGTCTAAAATGAGCTATGTTTCAACAGGCGGCGGCGCCATGCTGGAAATGCTTGAAGGTAAAACACTGCCGGGTATTGCAGCCATTCAGGAATAAGAAATGATAAACAAACTGAAAAAAGATATAAATAAGAAGCTTATGTTATAAACGTTGGCTTAAGTAATACAGAAGGAGAAAAGATGAGTAAAAGAAGAATGTGGCCTGTTGTGGCAGCCCTGTTTGGCATAGCCGCTTTCGCACAGGAAAGCGCAACAGATAATGTAAACCTTACCCCTGAAGTTAAACTTTCGTACCTTGATTCTGTAAAGGCAACATTTGTCCGTAATGAGCAAATGTACACTATAGACAGCCTTTGGATGAAGGAACTGACCAATGAAGATCTTTTTGAAGACATGCAGGAAGACCTGGCCGATACCAGCCCTGATAACGAAGTAGATTACAATTTACCAACGAGCGTGCTAAAAGAAAGGCTTGCAGCCCTTAATGCACGCTCGCCTTTTAATATAGAATACAGCAAAGAGCTGGAAAACATCATAAAATCGTACCTTAAAAACAGGCCAAAGTCTTTTGAAAGGCTAATGGCTATATCACAGTACTATTTCCCGATGTTTGAAGAGTACCTGGCCAAATATAACGTTCCGCTGGAAATTAAATATCTGGCCGTTATAGAAAGCGCGCTTAACCCAAGGGCAAAATCACGTGTAGGGGCTACAGGGCTATGGCAGTTTATGTATCCTACAGGTAAGCAGTATAACCTGGATGTTGACAGCTATGTAGATGAACGTAGCGACCCTTTAAAGGCTACAGAGGCAGCCTGCCAGTACCTGAGCAGCCTATATAAAATTTTTGGTGAATGGGATCTTGTTTTAGCGTCTTACAACGCCGGGCCTGGCAACGTTACCAAAGCCATACGCCGTAGCGGCAGCTATAAAAATTATTGGAATATACGCAAAAAACTACCACGCGAAACCCAAAATTATGTACCGGCATTTTTAGCTACCATGTATATTTATGAGTACGGTTCAGCACACGGTATAAGCCCGCTAAAAGCACCGGCAACTTATTTTGAAACCGATACGGTTATGGTACAGCGTAAAATGTCATTTAAACAAATTGCCGACCTGATTGATGTACCGGTTAACGAACTTCAGTTTTTAAACCCTACTTATAAGCTTGATGTTATACCTTATACGGCTGATAAGCCACATTTTGTAAGGCTTCCTAAAGACAAAACAGGCCTTTTTGTTACTAACGAAAAAGCCATTTATGCCTACATAGACCACGAAGAAAACCTTAAGGAAAAACCGTATTTTCTAAACACGGTAAAAGAAGAAGTGGTAGCAGGTAATTACAAAAAGAAAACCAGTACTAAAACCTATGTAGTGCGCAGGGGCGATAACCTTGGCGAAATTGCTAATAAATATGATGTAAGCCTTACAAACCTGAAAAGATGGAACGGGCTTAGAGGTAATATGATAAGGGTAGGGCAGCGCCTTAAAATACAAACACATGAACTGGTTAAAATACAAAAACCTGTAAAAGAAGAAGCGGTAGCTGAAGCAACTGCTAAAGAAAAAACTCAGGCTAAAGCCGAAGATGAGGTTACCAGCCAGGAACAGGATGTAGCCCAGAAAGAGGAAGAAGCACAAAGAGAAGAAATAAAAACTGCACTGGAGCTTGTTGCCGAACAAAAAAGGAAACGTGAAACTTTTGAACAGGTACATATGTACATAGTACAAAAAGGTGATTCTTTGTTCAGCATTGCCCGTAAACATCCGGGTGTTACCGTAGAAAACCTTAAAAACTGGAATGAAATTAAAGGTGAAAGTATTAAACCGGGAATGAAGCTTAAGGTTGCTGTTGATTAATTATATGCTGCTATGAGAAATATAGCCGCCATACTAACCATTTTATTGTTACTTTTTACTGCCTGCCAGGGCACAAAAGATGATGTTGCAGAATCTACAGGCAACATTAACGAAATTTCTATTATAGTTAGCGATGCGTTGTGGAATGGTAAGGTGGGCGATAGCCTGCGTAAAAAATTTGCGGCCCCGGTAGACGGGCTTTCACAGGAAGAGCCTATTTTTACCCTTAACCAGTATAATGACCAGACATTTGCCGGAAATTTAAAGAAACGCCGCAATATTATCGTTGTCGAAAAAACCGGCAACCCTGAGTTTTTATTTCAGCAAAACAGTTACTGTTCTCCGCAAAACATCTTTTTTTTAAAAGGAAAAACCGCTGACAGCCTTTTGGTACTTATACAAATGCATAGCGACGAAATTATAAAACGCATTAAAAAAACCGAAATTTCAGAGTACCAGAGCCGCAACCGTATTAATGGCCTGCTGGATAAAAAACATTACGAAAAACAATACGGTATTACTATAGATGTTCCTAAAACATATACAAGGGCGATCCAGAAAAATAGCTTTACATGGCTTAAAAGGGATATGCCCGGGGGAAATACCAATATTATGCTCTATACCGTATCTTATAACCAGGTAGAGCGCGATAAAGACATCCTGAACAATATAATTGCCATGCGCGACAGTATTGGCGCATTGTATATACACGGGCAGGATGAAAATACATTTATGGTTACTGAAGATTCTTATGCCCCTTATTTGTTTATGACCAGCTTTAAAGATAAGCGTGCT
Source organism: Flavobacterium rhizosphaerae (assembly GCF_046000445.1). NCBI lineage: Bacteria > Pseudomonadati > Bacteroidota > Flavobacteriia > Flavobacteriales > Flavobacteriaceae > Flavobacterium > Flavobacterium rhizosphaerae. Next base: position 16,450 of record NZ_JBELPZ010000023.1, read on the forward strand.
TTTGAAACCAGAGGCAACTGGGATATGGAAAACGGAACTATGGGTGGCCCTTTTATAAATTATGCTGTAAAAGATGATAAAAACCACCGCTATGTGGTTATTGAAGGCTTTATATACAGCCCCTCTTCACCAAGGAGGGATTTGATTATGGAAATTGAGGCCATTATTAAATCAGTTATATTTATATGAACAAGATATTATTTAAAACAAAGGCGTTTAACGAACTTTCTCTGGTTGAATTATACCAAATACTGCAATTACGCAGTGAGGTGTTTGTGGTGGAGCAGGATTGCGTATACCAGGATCTTGATGGCAAAGATGAAAAGGCATTACATGTAATGGGATATCACAGAGAAACAGTGGTAGCCTATGCCAGGTTATTTGCCCCCGGAATATATTTTAATGATGCAGCTATTGGCCGGGTAGTGGTACATCAAAATTACCGTGCGTTAAAACTGGGCCGTAAGCTTATGGAAACCGCTATGGACGGTATTGTAAAACACTATAAAACTAATGCCATAACCGTATCGGCACAATTATACCTTAAAAGATTTTATGAAGATCACGGTTTTACACAGGAGGGCGAAACCTACCTTGAAGATGGCATTCCGCATATAAGGATGCATGCGGAATTATAAAATCCGTTTATCAGGTTTTTGTAATAACAAGCTCTACACGGCGGTCATATTCAGATCCTTTTCCCAATGGCTTTGTATTGCCATATCCTTTATGTGTCATTCGGCCAGCGCTTATTTTTTTTGATAGCAGGTATTTGTACACTGCCATAGCCCTGTTTTTAGAGAGTTCCCTTTTCCGGGTATCTTTATCAATTGCTTCTTTCTGGTAACTGGGCGTACAGCATATATGGCCCTGTATCTCAAACTGGAGGTTCTTATATTTTTGCAGCAGGCGTGCAATTTTATCAAGTTCTTTACGGGCGCCATAAGTTAGTTTGCTGCTGCCGCGTTCAAACAAAATATTACGCAGAAAAATATGGTCGCCCACCACGTGGTCTTTTTTAATTTCTTCAAAATAACCTGGGTCTGGCGGCGGGGGTGGGGTAGGCTTAAAATTTACCAGCACATCAACACGGCGGTTTTTACTGCGGGCTTCGTCTACATCATTAATATCTTCGTCCAGTAAAATACGGCCTTTGCCTTCTATAGTAACTATAATTTTATTTTTTATGCCACGCCCCAGTAGTGTATCGCGTATGGTATTGGCGCGGTTAGCAGAAAGTTTGTAGTTATATTCGTCTTTACCGCGGTCATCAGTATAGCCATAAATCTGTATACTTTCAATACGGGTAGTATCAATAGCTTTTATAAAAGCCACAACGTTATTCCCTTGCTTTTCATCAAGGTTATATTTGTCAAATTCAAAATAAACTGAATATACTGTTTCTTCCTGGGCCTTTGTTACAAAGGGTAAAAGCATAAGAAACAGGCAAATAAACGTTTTCATAGTACAAATATAACTTTTTTAATACGGATCATCAATCCGGTTCAGGTTCATGTCCTGCGGCGGATGTATAATAACCGGGAATTTTTCAACCTTTACCGAGCTGCTGTCAAGCCCAAAAGCTTTGCCTTCAGATAGGCTTACTTTTTTCAGCAAAAAGTAAATATCAAGTATAATGCGTTCATACCACGGCAGCTCATTATCATATGACATAAATTTCTCTATAATAACAAATTTAAAGTCTCCTATTACATTATTGCGGTTAAGCGACTCATAACGGCTGGTAATGTCTACTTCGCCAGCCTTTACCATATTACGCACCACCTCTTTAAACATCAGGTTTATGCGGGGCTGCACCCTAAAGCCCAGGTAAAAATCTACCCTTATAACGTCATCCTTCATAATTTCGCGCACACGGTAGTCCATACGGTAGGGTTCATCTACCACATTTACATGTATCAGCCAGTAAATATCAGCCCGTTTGGGCCTCTTCTGCAATATGGAATATATAATTTTACTCTCTATCTCATCGCCAAGGTTAGCATTGGTAAGGTATACCAGGTGTGTGGCATATTTGGGTATAGAAAGGTCATTACTCAATTCTGACAATACATTTTTATAACGCTCAATTTTAGCAAACTCGGTATACTCGCTGCGTATTTTTTTTGCGGTATACCAAACACCCATAGTACAGGCCAAAAGCCCGGCAATAATTAGGGAAATATAGCCGCCTTCATTAAACTTAATAATATTTGCCGCCAAAAATGAAAACTCTATGGTAAAGTAAACACAAATTATAACCAGTATAAGTATTGGGTTATAGCGTTTCATAACCATGTAATAGCCCAGTAATATGGTAGTCATAATCATACATAACACAATGGCAAGCCCATAAGCGGCCTCCATCCTGTCAGATTCTTCAAAGTGCCACACCACAAAAACACAGCCTAAAAAAAGCAGCCAGTTTATAGAGGGAATGTAAATCTGCCCTCTTAGTTCAGTTGGGAATTTAACCGAAACTTTGGGCCAGAAGTTAAGCCGCATGGCTTCGCTTATTAATGTAAACGAACCACTTATTAAAGCCTGAGATGCAATAATGGCTGCCGTTGTGGCAATGGCAATACCAAAAGGCAGAAACCAGTCGGGCATCAGGAGGTAAAAAGGGTTACCCGGCACACCGCGGTTACCCAGTTCATGCAGTGTTTTACCGGTATGCTCTAAAAGGTATACACCCTGCCCAAAATAATTTAGCACCAGCATGCACTTTACAAATATCCAGCTTATCCTTATGTTACTGCGCCCGCAATGGCCCATATCGCTGTACAAAGCTTCGGCCCCGGTAGTACATAAAAACACAAAGCCAAGCACAAAAAAGCCATCTTTGTGCACGCTTAGTAAATGGATGGCATAATAAGGGTTTAAGGCTTTTAGCACCGAAATGTTGTGCAGCATGGGGAGTATACCAAAAAGCCCCAGCATGCTGAACCATATAAGCATCATAGGGCCAAAAAAGCGCCCGACAAAGCGTGTACCGAATTTTTGAATTAAAAACAGCACCAGCAATATGCCTATTACTATGGGTACCGTGTTAAGGTCCGGATTATAAATTTTTAACCCCTCAATAGCAGAAGATACAGAGATAGGAGGTGTAATAATTCCATCAGCCAGCAGGGCGCTGCCGCCTATAATAGCCGGTATTATAAGACCTTTTTTCTTTAAGCGCTTAACAAGTGTATAAAGCGAAAATATACCGCCTTCACCTTTATTATCTGCTTGTAAGGTAAGTATTACATATTTTAATGTGGTTTGCAGGGTAAGTGTCCAGAAAATACAGGAAAGGGCCCCAAGTATTACTTCTTCTTGTATAGGCATTTCGCCCATTATGGCTTTCATTACATATAAGGGAGAAGTACCTATATCTCCATAAATAATACCTAATGTAACAAGAAGTCCGCCAAGTGTTACCTTGCTGAGGTTGTTGTGACTTGAATTCACGGTAATTTTAAAATTAAAGCTACAAAGTTAATGCAAAATGTAGCTAATAACCATGCATACAGGGCATTATTTAAAAGGCATAAAAAAGAAAGACTTAATATATTAGTTTAACAAGAATAACACTTCAATATAGCTATATATCAGAGAAGTTTTTTCCGGCACCATTCACTCCAAGAACCTATGTAAAGTGCAGGTATAGGTAGCCCTGCATAAGCTATAGCAAGAAGTGTATGGCAGGCTGTAACGCCAGATCCGCAATGCACTATAATGTCTGTTGCTGTATATTTCTCAAAAAGCGGCCCGTATTTTTCCTTAAGTGTCAAAGGGCTTAAAAACAATCCGTCTTCATCAAGATTATCTTTAAATGGAAAATTAACCGCCCCGGTTATACAGCCCGCTACAGGATCTATAGGTTCTGTTATACCATTATAGCGCGCTGCATCGCGTACATCAATAATGAGTTTATCTTTAGTTACCGTAGCGTTTTCCACTTCCTCAAAAGTAACTGTTTTTAACTGCCAGCCTGTAACAGGGTAGGGGTGGGTTGCTATAATTGCAGTTATTGAGGAAGATACTTTTATACCTGCTTTTAGTGCTGCCTGTAACCCGACGTTTAGTACCTGCACCTTAGCGTGCCCCATTGCGGTAAGCACCCACCAGAAGCGTGCTGCCGCATTGGCTGCGCCTTTGTCATCATATACCACAATATGAGTATTGGGCGTTATACCCATGTTGCCAAGTAATTTTGAAAAAACAATTATATCGGGCAACGGGTGCCTGCCACCCAACGCAGCATTTTGGTTTTGTGCGGAAAGGTGTCTGTTTAAATCAATATATACAGCGCCTGTAAGGTGTTGTTTTTTATAACGTTCTAAGGCCTCATCTCCAGATCCGGCATCAACCAGCACTACCTGTTGCGGGTTGAGGTTTTTAAGGTGCGATGCACTTATTAGGGCTTGCAGGTTGTTTTGAGGCATATAAAAAAACCCTGCCAGGAGCAGGGTAAAATTTTAGTCACTATTTAAGTAATATCTTATTATATTCTGCTGTATTGGTAAGTACGGCTGCAGCCTTTTTAATTTCGGCATCGCTGGTAGTATAATAATGGTACAAACCTTCTTTATACTGGTAGCGTTTTATAAGCTCGTCTGTAAGTAGGTCTTTAATTTCTTCTTTATGTGCATTAAGTTCTTTTTCCTCGCTTTTTTGCAGTGCGGTTAGAAGTTGATTATATTCTTTTTGTATACTCTCGTCTACTTTTTCTTTTTGGGCTATTATAAATAAATCTTTAAGCGCATGTTCAGTTTCGGTGTCAAACTCAAAATTTTCTTTTTTCAGGTATTGCCTAAAAGCCTCAAAGTCACTATCGTTAATATCAGGTATGGCGGTACCTTGGCTGGGGTGTTTATAATAATATTCTGTAGCATAGTTAAAAATACCGTCTTTGCGCAATAGTGCATCGGCAATGGCACTTTGTTTAGATTCTTCCAGTACTATATCCGGCAATATGCCCCCGCCATCATAAACGGTGCGCCCGTTACGGGTTTTAAAGGCATTATAATCTTTTTCATCTATGCGTATAGCTTTTCCGTCAGCATCTTTATGCGTATAATCCAGCGCCTGTATACCACGCCCGGACGGTGTATAGTAGCGAGATATAGTAACTTTTACCTGCGTGCCGTAAGTAAGGTCTAAAGGGCGTTGTACAAGGCCTTTGCCAAAGCTCCTGCTGCCTACTACAAGCGCACGGTCTAAATCCTGTAATGCACCGGAAACAATTTCTGATGCCGAAGCGCTTTTTCCGTCAACCAATATCGCCAGCGGAATTTCCGTATCTACAGGCTCGTGCTGGGTTTGGTATGTGTTATTGTAATTTTCGTTTTTAGAACGTGTGGTAACAATAGTTTCGCCTTTAGGTAAAAACAGGTTACAGATGTTAACTGCTTCATGCAGCAGTCCGCCTGGGTTACCCCTTAAATCAAGTATGATATTTTTTGCCCCTTTACTTTTTAGCTCAAGGAGGGCATCTTTAGTCTGGCTCGAAGCCTTGCGGTTAAACTGTGTGAGCACTATATACCCCGTTTCCTTACCAATAAGGGCATAGTAAGGCACCGCGTTTAACTCAACTTCATTTAAAACAATTTCTGTAGTATAGGTTTTTCCCTGGCGGATATATTTAATGGGTATTTTGGTGTTTTTAGAACCCTTAAGCAACTCCCCCGCATCTTCCTTAAAATCGGTAAGTACCACATCGCCAATTTGTATAATTTCGTCTCCGGCCTTAAGCCCGGCCTTATCGGCTGGGTAATCTTTATATGGCTCACGCACTATAAGCCTGCCCTCTTTACGGGTTATCAGCGCGCCTATACCGGTATATTCTCCTGTATTGTTTATTTTAAATTTAGCTACATCGGCTTCATTAAAATATACGGTATAGGGATCCAGGTCCTGTAGCATGCTTTTTATGGCTTTATCCATAAGTTCGCCGGGATTGGTTTCATCAACATAGTTGGTGTTTACCGTTTTATAAAGCGTGGTAAATATTTCTATTTGTTTTGCAATTTCAAAAAAATCGTCGCGGTATGTAAATGCCGATGTAGTAAACAATACAACAACTGCCAGTATCGGCAGGGCATACTTCTTTTTTAATCTTTTAACCATGGTCTTTTCTTTTTCGGGTCTTTCTCCTGTACATTATGTACACTACTACGAAAATAACAATTATCGGCCAAATATTCAGTACTATAAGAAAGAAACTGGAAAGCCAGCCAAAGCCGGATGCAAGGGAGTTCCAGGCCTTACCTGTATACGATTCGCCCGGGGGTTCATTATCTTCGGTAATTTTATAAAAATCTATGTTTACAGTACTCATGTTTACGCGGCTGGCCAGGTACCTTAACCTGCCTTCGGCTGCTTCTATTTCTTCGCGTATGGCTGATATTTCTTTTTCTATCTGCAACATGTCTTCCACTTTATTGGCCCGGCGCAGCATATCAAAATAACGTTCTTCCAGCACTTTTTTGGCTTTCATCCGGGCTTCAACATCTATATACTCTTCGGTAACATCGTCGGCCGTTATGCTTCTTTTGTCAAAATAGGGAATGCCCTTACTAATATCAGCTATAAATTTTTCAAAGTTGGCAGAGGGTAAACGTACGGTGATACTTCGGGTAAGGGAATTATATTCCTTATTCTGCAAATCGTTTTGCATCAATCCGTTATATCGTGTTATAGCACTGTTTATTATTGCAGCGGTACTGTCAAGGCTGCCGGTTTCAAAGCGGAGGAATGCAGTTTTAATTATTTTCTGATCCCTTGCTGGGGCCGCTTCTGTGGGCAGAGCCATTTTATCTTTAAAGGTTTCGGCCGAAGCTTCATAAGCGGAATCATTCCCTTCAGATTCGGCTTCTTTTTTACATGCCGGTATCATAACGGCAATAAGCAGTGCGGTTATTAATTTTTTCATGGTGGTTTGGTTGTTTATGGTATAAACGTAAAACCGCCCTGTTTTAGTATCAGCAGGTTATGGGTTAACCAAACCTTCCTGAAGCAAAAACTTATCAATTAGCTGCACGGTTTTTTCGTAAACCTCGTCATAGGTAAGCCGGTCTTTGGTTTGGTAAAGCAGCATAAAGGCATAAGGCTTGGTTAGTGCACCGGTCAGCTGGTATTTATTAAGGCGGTACGCCTCACGCATAAGCCGTTTATAATAGTTGCGGTCAACCGCTTTTTTAAAGTAGCGTTTGGAAACCGATACACCAACCTGTGTAGACGAAATTATATCAGCATCATCCAGCGGGATATAAACAAGGCGCAAAGGGTACTTAGAAACCGATTTACCTCCGGTAAACAGTTTTTCTATTACTACCCGGCTTTTTAGTTTTTCGCTTTTAGGATATGTGAAACGTTTTTCCATCAGCACAAAGGTACAATGAGAATGGGTAATACACATTTTAATACTGAATTCTTCTGGTATTATTTCTTTAAATTTTATGAATCGTCAGTACACAGTACTATTATGATACTTTGCTTTTTTATTAGCCTTAAAATTTTTATACTTGTAGATATGTTAAAGCGATACTAATAGTTTATGGTTTCTGAAAGGATAGGTTTGTATATCGAAAAAAAGCACATAAGCTATTATGCTTTTGAAAACAGTATTGGCGCAAGCCGCGGAAGTATTTCTAAAGCGGTAAAAGATTGTAAAAGTATTGGCTCTAACGTACTTGAGAAAATAATTTCGGTGTACCCGGATTTAAACCCCGTGTGGCTGCTTACCGGCGAAGGCGATATGCTGCTTGACAGGGATAACGAAGATGGTGTAAACAGGTATTATTTAAAAACCGACAGCACGGTTGACATACAGCAGGTACCGTTATATAATGCCGAAGCTGTTGCGGGTATTATCCCGCTTTTTAACGATGCAAAACAAACCCAGCCGATAGACCATATTGCCATACCCAATTTACCAAAATGCGATGGCGCTATATATGTAACAGGCAATAGTATGTATCCGTTGCTTAACAGCGGGGATATTGTACTGTATAAAATTGTAGATGATATACCTAACAGTATTTTTTGGGGAGAAATGTATTTGCTTGCCCTTACAGTAGGGGGAGAAGAGTATATTACTGTAAAATTTATACACCGGGCTGATAAAGAGGGATGGGTAAAATTGGTGAGCCAGAATCCGGACCACCAGGATAAAGAAATTGAACTGAGCGCTATACGGGCACTTGCCCTGGTTAAAGCCAGTATCAGGATTAACGCAATGCTATAATTTTCTACTACAATCAGGTAATTAATTTACCTTCTGCACCAGATGCTTTACTAAAACGCATGCCGTTATTGTTTAGAAAAGTGGAATTTTTCTACAGGAATATACCCAGTTTTCCCCATTTCCCCAATAAAATAAATACGGAATATATTTTTGCATGGCTTGAAAAAATTATTTTAAGTTATTGATTTTTAGAGTTTTATTTTAGGGTGTAATTATTTTTATGGAGTAAGGCAGCAATACAGGCACTGATATTGTTTTACTTAAGCATATACGATCTATAAAAAACTATATACTCATGAAAAAATTATTTTTAAGCGCATTGATGTTAACCGGAATGGTAGCCTTTGCACAACAACCAGTAACAACACAGGAACCGGTAAAAACAACACAGGATACGGCAGCAACTGCAACGCAAACCAGGGTTGAAAAAACCAGGACGGAAACACCGGCTGCTACTACAACTACTAAAAGAGAAGCCACTACCACTAAAAGAGAAGAAAAAGCTAAGGCTGATAAAGCAGCGGCTAAAAAATCTGAATAACCTAAGTAATAACCACGTCTACTTTTTAGCACACTTATAACTACCGCAACAGGTTTTTCATCTATTTTGCCTGTTGCCTTGTAAAAACCCTTTGGATATGCTCCAAAGGGTTTTTTATTTAATGGTAATAATTAGGGTAAACCTATTATTCTTTTACAAAAAGGTTATTTTCTTTATTAACATCGGCCATTTGCTGTGCGGGGTCTATCATTATAATGCTGATGTCGCTTTTGGGCTTGTTAATGGTAAAGGTATAGGTAGGGTGTGCCCAGTCCCAGTCTTTTACTACAGTACGCTTAACAGCAAAAGGGTTCGGTTTTTCATAATGCATCATTTGCAATGGTACATAAAAACTTTCCTGAGAGCCATCGCTATAACCAACAATAATATCTAGAGGCATGGGCATAAGGCCTATACGCTTTAGCATAACGGTAGTTGTATCATTTTCTTCGGTTACAGCATCAATGGCATAATCAATAGTATTGGTAGTTTGGCACCAGTCGGTAAGGTACCAGTCCAGCTCTGCCCCGCTTACTTTTTCGGCTGTTCTCTTAATATCATTGGGCGTAGGGTGGGTAAATTTAAAATCATAATAAAACCGTTTAAGGGTTGCTGCCAGGGCATCTTCACCAATAACATACCCCAGCTGCGCCAAAAATATTTCACCTTTGCTATATGCAGAAATACTATACAAAGCATTCATATTATAACGGTCAGAATGTGTGGTAAGTGGCTGTTCTTTACCGGATTTAGCCATATAATAGTAATTATTATACGCACTTTGAAACGGGCTTTCGGGTTCTTCGCCTTCTTTTACTTTGGGGGGCAATACGGTTTCCATGGCCATGTCGCTTATATAACTGGTAAAGCCTTCGTCCATCCACTCGTGCTTACTTTCGTTGGAAGCCAGCACATGCTGAAACCAAGAGTGGGCAAACTCATGCGCCACAACACCCACAAGGCTGCCGTAGCTGCGGTTGCCTGTAATAAGGGTGCACATGGCATACTCCATACCGCCATCGCCCCCCTGCACCACGCTGTACTGCTTATATGGATAGGCGCCTACATGCTGGTTATAAAACTCCAGAAGCTCGGCTACTTTAGGTTGCATTTTTTTCCAGCCTTCTACATACTCTGTGTTTTTTTTGTAGAAAAAGTGTAAGATAACACCGTTTGGTCCGGTAATTTTATCGTGAATATAATCAGGGTCTGCACCCCAGGCAAAGTCATGCACATTTGGCGCTATAAAATGCCAGGTAAGCGTTTTTACTTTTCTATTATATTTAGGTTCGGCTACACCTTCGTCCTGATAGCCTTTGCCAATTTCATTGCCATTTTGCAGGTACCCGCTGCCGCCAATGGTGTAGTTTTTATCTATAGTGATATTAACGTCAAAATCGCCCCAAACACCAAAAAACTCACGGCCTATATAGGGGTCGGCATGCCAGCCTTCAAAATCATATTCAGCTATTTTGGGGTACCATTGGGTCATACTCAATGCTACGCCTTCTTCACTGTTGCGCCCACTGCGTCGCACCTGTAATGGTACCTGACCATCAAAATTAAGGGTAAACGTTACCGATTTTCCCGGTAGTATGGGCTGGTTAAGGTCAACTTCTAAAATAGTGCCCTCGGCAACGGCTTTGGCAGCCGTGCCATCCTGCTTAAAATCTATAATGTTGAGGTAGCCAATTTCATCGGACTTTAAGGTAGCTATACGGCTTTCTTTAATAGTTTCGTTACCTGATTTAAACGATTTCACCATTCGGCTATCCGGGTCGGCAATAGCCTGCAGGCGCGCATCCATTTCGCTGCCCGGCTGAAAGGCATTTGGGTATAAATGGTAGTATACCCTGCGCAGCGTATCGGGTGAATTGTTGGTATATACCAGTTGTTGTGTTCCGGTATATTTGTACGTTTTCACGTCCATATTCACATCCATTTTATAATCAACATGCTGCTGCCAGTACCCGGCGTTGGGGTTATGGTTTTGTTGCGCAAAAAGGCCGGTAGTGGCCATTAAGGCGAGTAGTGTAGCTATCTTCATTTGGTAAAAATAAAAAAAGTTTTTAAAGTGGCAGGGTTACAAAGTTTCAAAGCTATGAAATATGAAAAGGGAGTAGGTGAAAAGGAACGATACAAAAGCAATTTTAAACTAAAAACCCCGTGCGTTGAGCACAGGGTTTCAGCTATTTTATTTAAATATGAATTACATTTTACCCCTCGACATTTTATCGGCAAGGATAATAGCATTGTAAGCATTTACAATACGGCCTGTCTGTGAAAGGTTGCTGAAAGAAGTTTCAATAGCATCTTCGCCACCACCGGCATTAACCGTAATATTTATTGGCAAACCACTTTGCATAATTACTTTTTTAACCTGAGAAGCGGTTAGCTTAGGGTAAAAAGCACGTATAAGTACTGCTACACCCGCAGCATTTGGCGATGCCATAGACGTACCCTGTAAAAAGCGGTAAGAATCGTTAGGGGTAGTAGCATAAATTTCTACACCCGGGCTAAAGATATCTACCTCTTCTTTACCGTAGTTGCTAAAACGCGCTACCATATCCGGGCCGTATTCCGGCGTAAGGGCACCAATGCATAAAAAGTTATCAGAAATTTCAGTGTCAGAGTTTGCCGTATCATTAGGATAACGCGCTACTACGCCACCGCCTTTATTAAGGTTCATACCATCGTTACCGGCGGCACATACTATAAGTACATCTTTTTCAGCGGCATATTTTATAGCATCATATACCCAGTCGCTGTGGGTTGAGTAGTATTTACCAAAACTGCCGTTTATTACTTTTGCGCCATTATCTACCGCATAGCGTATAGCAAGGGCAACATCTTTATCGTACTCATCACCATCCGGTACGGCACGAACCGACATAATTTCGGCATAATCACTGGCAACACCGTCTCCGCCTATGCCATTACCCCTTATTTGTGCTATAATACCCGCAACGTGGGTACCATGCAGGGCACCTTCTTTTTCAGGACCCCAAACCTGGTTGTTACCATAGCTTTTAGTGCTCCAGTCATCTGCGTTATCGCCTAAAATTTCACGTCCGTCAAACTTCAGGTTAAGGTGATAATCCAGGGTGCTGTTTATATGTTCTTTAGCGCCGTCAATACGCTCCATAAAATCGGCATGGCTCATATTACTTAATATCCTTATAAGGTTTTGTTTTACCCCTTCAAGATCAGCCTCGTCCACTTTTAATTTTTGCAGGTCTTCTGCGGTATATTCTGTTTTGCCTAATTTTTCCTGAAAGGTTTTGTCAATATTGCTCAAAAAGTCAATTTTTTGCTTTTCGGCCATCATTTCATTATATTCTTTTTCATATTCGGCACGGGCTTCTTTATACATCTCGCTGCCATCATCACCTTTTTTCATGATGCGTACAAACTCCAGGTTTTCATGTTCAATGTCACCTAAAAAGTTCCAGCCGTGCACATCATCTATGTAGCCGTTTTTATCGTCATCAATACCGTTTCCTGCAATTTCTTTGGTATTGGTCCAAATCCTGCCTGCAAGGTCGGGATGCTCAATATCCACACCGCTATCTACTATACCAACCACAACTTTATTGCTTTTACGGTCTTTCAGTAGTTCATAAGCTCGGTCTACGCTCATGCCCGGCACCGTATCAGTAAGCAGGTCCAAATCGCTCCAGCGTTCTTTTTGTGTTTCGGTTAAATCAGCTTTTTTGGCTGTTATAGGGGTTGCAATGGTTATAGGGTCGGCAGTAATTCTGGGGGCGCCACATCCGGCTAAAAATAATGCCAGTGCGGCGGATAGGTAAAGAGACCTGAATTTCATTGTTTCTGAATTATTTAATTAAAAAATTTGTCTAAAGTATTGCCTAATTGTTACGCAAAGTTAACAATTAACATTACATTAATATATCTTCGGCTTTAAAAACCTCATTAAGGCGCACACCCTTTTCGGTATGCTTAACGGTTATAACTTCCTGATTGGCATCGTGTTCTAAAATTAAATAATACCCGTTGTCAGCGGCTTCATTTAAAAATGATGCTTTCTCGTCAAGCGTTAATAAAGGCCGTGTGTCATAGCCCATTACATACGGCAGGGGCAGGTGTCCGGCGGTAGGCAGCAGGTCTGCCACGTAAACAAATGTCTTGCCGTTATGTACAAGCTTAGGCAGCATTTGTTTTTCGGTATGCCCATCGACAAAAAATATCCCAAAGCCAAGTTCGCTTTTTTCAAGAAAAGCCCCTTCAGGGCGGGAAATAAATTTTAGCTGTCCGCTTTCCTGCATGGGGATGATATTTTCCTGCAAAAAAGATGCTTTTTCCCGCGCATTAGGCTTAGTAGCCCACTCCCAATGGTTATCGTTAGTCCAGAAATGTGCATTTTTAAACGCGGGCTCATAACCCGTGCGGTCTTTATTCCACTGTATGGCGCCCCCAACGTGATCAAAATGAAGATGTGTTAAAAACACATCGGTAACATCATCGCGGTGAAAACCGTATGCAGCTAACGACTTATCCAAAGAATGTTCGCCCCAAAGGGAGTAATAGCCAAAAAATTTATCGCTTTGTTTGTTACCCATGCCGGTATCAATTAATATCAGCCGGTTACCATCTTCAATAAGCAGGCAACGCGCCGCCATATCAATTAAATTATTTTGGTCGGCCGGGTTAGTTTTGTTCCATATGGTTTTGGGTACTACGCCAAACATAGCGCCACCGTCCAACTTAAAATTTCCGCTTTCAATAGGGTATAATTTCATGAAATATAATTTGTAAATATAAATGGGGTGCTTTTAAAGTACCCAAACACAAAATTAAACATAATAAACTGACAATTTGTGTTTAAATAACATAAGTAGGCATTGTGGTATAGATATTGACTATAGTATATATACATAAAAAAGATAGCTTTTATTGCAATGATATAAATTGTAGGCTATCTTTGCATTAAATTTAGACTAATTACAGATATTAAAGCGATGATAAAAGTATCAGATTCAGCAAGAAAGAGAGCCACCATGCTCATGGAGGATGATGGTTTTGATGCTGCTACCGACTACATACGGGTAGGGGTAAAAAGTGGCGGATGTTCTGGCCTGTCATACGAATTGAAATTTGATAAGGAACTGGCCGAGAATGACAAGGTTTTTGAAGATAATGGAGTGAAAATAGCCGTAGATAAAAAAAGTTTCCTGTACTTGGCCGGTACCGTGCTGGAATATTCAGGCGGGTTAAACGGCAAAGGCTTTGTGTTTAATAATCCAAATGCACAAAGAACCTGCGGCTGCGGGGAGAGTTTTTCATTATAAATTATTATCAGGTTCAAGGCTTAACGTTTATAGTTGCCTGGGGCCTTTTGCATTTTAAGTAAGCTGGTTTATGTCAGGTTTATAATAAAAACTTTAAACCTGAAACTTTAAACCTGAAACAAAAAGGTATGAGCAAATACACAGAAGAAGAATTAAAAGTTGAACTCGAAAATAAAGAGTACGCGTACGGCTTTTATACCGATATAGAAAGTGACACGTTTCCTATAGGGTTAAGCGAGGAAGTTATACGCATGCTTTCGGCTAAGAAAGAAGAGCCCGAATGGATGACGGAATGGCGCCTTGAGGCGTACCGTGCCTGGGAACAAATGGCAGAGCCTACATGGGCTAATGTACATTATCAAAAACCAGATTTTCAGGCAATTTCATACTATTCAGCACCTAAAAAGAAACCGAAATACGAAAGTCTTGATGAGGTTGACCCGGAGTTACTGGATACGTTTAAAAGACTCGGAATTTCTATAGACGAGCAAAAGAAACTTGCCGGTGTGGCTGTAGATATTGTTATGGACTCGGTTTCGGTAGCCACAACGTTTAAAAAAACACTGGCTGAAAAGGGTATTATTTTCTGCTCTATTAGTGAAGCTATAAAAGAACATCCGGAACTGGTTAAAAAATATTTAGGCACCGTAGTGCCACAGCGTGACAATTTTTATGCCGCGCTTAACTCAGCCGTATTTAGCGATGGGTCTTTTTGCTACATCCCTAAAGGGGTGCGCTGCCCAATGGAGCTGAGCACGTATTTCCGTATTAACCAAGCCGGCACAGGGCAATTTGAACGTACGCTTGTAGTGGCTGATGAAGATAGCTATGTAAGCTACCTTGAAGGCTGTACCGCCCCAAGCCGTGATGAAAACCAGCTGCATGCAGCTGTAGTAGAACTTATTGCCCTTGATGGTGCCGAAATTAAATACAGCACTGTACAAAACTGGTTTCCCGGTAATAAAGAGGGTAAAGGCGGGGTATACAACTTTGTAACCAAACGCGGCCTTTGTGAGAATAATGCTAAAATAAGCTGGACACAGGTGGAAACCGGCTCTGCCGTTACCTGGAAATATCCAAGCTGTGTGTTAAAAGGAGATAA
This sequence comes from Flavobacterium rhizosphaerae, assembly GCF_046000445.1. Classification (NCBI taxonomy): domain Bacteria; kingdom Pseudomonadati; phylum Bacteroidota; class Flavobacteriia; order Flavobacteriales; family Flavobacteriaceae; genus Flavobacterium; species Flavobacterium rhizosphaerae. The sequence continues at coordinate 31,638 of NZ_JBELPZ010000023.1, forward strand.
TTCGGTAGGAGAGTTTTATTCTATTGCCGTAACCAATAACTACCAACAGGCTGATACAGGTACTAAAATGATTCACTTAGGCAAAAATACCAGGAGTACTATAATCTCTAAAGGTATATCGGCTGGTAAATCACAAAACAGTTACCGCGGACTGGTACAGATAGGCAGCCGTGCAGAAAATGCCCGTAATTTTAGCCAGTGCGATTCACTGCTAATGGGTAACAACTGTGGGGCGCATACTTTTCCATATATCGAATCTAAAAACACAACCGCTAAAATAGAGCACGAGGCTACCACCAGCAAAATTGGTGAAGACCAGGTGTTTTACTGCAACCAGCGTGGTATACCTACCGAGAAAGCCATTGCACTTATTGTAAACGGCTTTAGTAAAGAGGTATTAAACAAGCTGCCGATGGAGTTTGCCGTTGAAGCGCAAAAACTGTTGGAGATTAGCCTTGAAGGAAGTGTTGGGTAAATTTGTAAATGAGGTAATTTGATAATTTGTAAATGTATAGATGGAGTCCAAGCAAAATGTAATTGTAGTACAAACGTTTGAATTTGCTTTGGGTATTGTAAAATATTGTGAAGCGTTGCAGGACAATAGAAAGTTTGTAATTGCTAATCAGTTATTAAAATCAGGAACATCTATCGGTGCAAATATCAGGGAGGCTCAAAATGCAGAAAGCAAAGCTGATTTTATTCATAAGTTTAAGATTGCAGCTAAAGAAATTGAAGAAACATTTTATTGGCTTGAATTGTGTAAGTTTTCTGAAAATTATCCAAATCCGGATGATTTAATTGTAAAGCTTGAAAAAATATCGAGAATAGCTAACAAGATTATAATAACATCGAAACAAAAATAACTAGTGAAATTTTCAAATTTCCAAATTAATAAATTTCCAAATTAATGTTATCAATAAAAAACCTGCACGCAAGCGTAGAAGATAAAGAAATCCTGAAAGGTATAAACCTTGAAGTTAAAGCAGGAGAGGTACATGCTATAATGGGGCCTAACGGTTCCGGTAAAAGTACACTTTCGGCGGTAATTGCCGGTAATGAGAATTATGAGGTAACCGATGGTGAAATCTATCTTGATGGTGAAGATATTGGCGAATTTGCACCGGAAGAACGTGCCCATAAAGGGGTATTTCTTTCGTTTCAGTACCCGGTAGAAATTCCGGGCGTATCGGTAACCAACTTTATGAAAACCGCTATTAACGAAAGCCGTAAGGCAAACGGTAAAGAAGAGATGCCGGCCAACGAAATGCTGAAGCTGATCCGCGAGAAAAGCGAGCTTTTGGAAATAGACCGCAAGTTTCTTTCACGCTCATTAAACGAAGGTTTTTCAGGTGGGGAGAAAAAACGTAACGAAATTTTCCAAATGGCTATGTTAGAGCCTAAACTTGCCATTTTGGATGAAACCGATTCCGGGCTTGACATTGATGCGCTGCGAATTGTAGCCAACGGGGTTAATAAATTACGCAGCAAAAACAACGCTGTGGTGGTTATTACCCACTATCAGCGCCTGCTTGATTATATAGTGCCTGATTTTGTGCACGTGTTGTATAAAGGAAAAATTGTAAAATCGGGCGGTAAAGAACTGGCTTACGAACTTGAAGAAAAAGGCTACGACTGGGTGAAAGCGGAAAATTAAATTTGTTTAAGGTTTCAAGTTTCAGGTTGTTCTTAAAGTTCATTACACAAAAATGGCTACGATACAACGTTTTGAAGATTTAGAGATATGGAAAGAAGCGCGCAGGCTTGCCACTGAAATTCATAATCTAAGCATTGATACCTTACTAAATAATGACTTTGGGCTTAAAAACCAGATTAAAAGATCTTCCGTATCAATAATGGACAATATTGCAGAAGGATTTGAGAGGGATGGCAATTTAGAATTCAGGCAATTCCTTTCAATAGCAAAAGGTTCAGCAGGGGAAACCCGTTCACAATTATACAGGCTTTTAGACTGCGGATATATTTCTGCTGAAAATTTTGAAGTCCTGAAAAACGATTACGAGAAATTAAGCGGTAAGATTAATAACTTTATCGTTTATCTAAATAAAAAAGATTTTAAAGGTAAAAAGTATCAGTAAAAATAACTGATAGGTAAAGGGTTTAAGTAAACAATTTTAAACCTGAAACCTGAAACCTGAAACTATTATGGACCTGAAAGAAAAACTATTATCGTCTTTTATGGCGTTTGAGGAGCGTGTAGATGTGAATGCAGAATTGCACGATATTCGCACTAATGCCATTAAGAATTTTGAAAATAAAGGCTTCCCTACTAAAAAAGAGGAAGCATGGAAATATACATCGCTTAACGCAGTGCTTAAAAATGACTTTAGCGTATTCCCTAAAGAGGAAAATGCGCTTAACTATGCGGATGTAAAAAAATACTTTTTACATCATGTAGATACCTATAAGCTGGTATTTATAGACGGTATTTTCAGCTCGTTTTTAAGCAGCACTACGCACGAGGGTATAGACGTTTGCCTTATGAGTAGCGCCTTGGCTAAACCCAAGTATAAAGAGGTTATAGACACCTACTTTAACAAAATAGCCAACACGGAAGAATCGCTTACCTCATTAAATACCGCATTTGCAGTAGAAGGCGCTTTTATTAACATACCCAAAGGTAAAATAGCCGATAAGCCTATAGAAATTATGTGCCTTAGCACAGGTAATGAGGCGGCTTTAATGCTACAGCCCCGTAATCTTGTAATTGTAGGTGAGAACGCCCAGGTACAGATTATTGAGCGCCACCAGAGCCTTAACAGCAACCCGGTACTTACCAATAGTGTAACTGAAATTTTTGCACATGAATATGCCAATGTAGATTACTACAAAGTACAGAATGATGTGCAAACGGCAAACCTTATTGACAACACCTACATTGCCCAGAAAGGCAATAGTAATGCCTCAGTGCATACATTTTCGTTTGGAGGTAATGTTACCCGCAACAACCTGAACTTTTACCATCAGGGCGAGCATGTGGAAAGTACACTAAAAGGCATAACCATAATTGGGGATAAACAGCATGTGGATCATTATACTTTAGTACAACATGCCGAGCCGAACTGCGAGAGCCACCAAAATTATAAGGGTATTTTTGACGGTAACTCCACAGGTGTGTTTAACGGTAAGATATATGTAGAAAAAGAGGCGCAAAAAACCGACGCCTTTCAGCAGAATAACAATATATTGATTAGTGAAAAAGCTACCATAAATGCCAAGCCACAGCTTGAAATTTTTGCTGACGATGTAAAATGCTCGCACGGGTGTACCATAGGGCAGCTGGATGAAGATGCCTTATTTTACCTGCGCAGCCGGGGCATACCACAAAAAGAGGCTAAAGCATTGCTTATGTATGCTTTTAGCAACGAAGTTATAGAAAGCATACGCATACCGGAACTTAAACAACGCATTACCAAACTTATTGCCGATAAACTGGGTGTAAGTATGGGTTTTGATTTATAGACATACAGAAGCACCTTAGGGTGCTTTTTTTATAGTGCACTGTAAAAGCACATTAAATAATTATGCCTTAATTTTGTAAATAGTTAAGGTAAAAAAAGGAATAGCATAATGTTAGATATAAAAGCCATCAGGGCTGATTTCCCCATACTGCACCAAGAGGTAAACGGCAAACCTTTAGTGTATTTTGATAATGCCGCTACATCGCAAAAACCACAGGTAGTTATAGATGCCATAAGCGAATATTACCAAACCATAAACGCTAATATACACCGTGGTGTACACACACTGAGCCAGCGTGCTACCGATGCCTATGAGCTTTCGCGGCAAAAGATACAAAAGCACATTAATGCCCAACACGAATATGAGGTGCTGTTTACCAGTGGCACCACACACGGTATTAATCTGGTGGCTTCAGGGTTTACCCAATTTGTAAAAGATGGCGATGAAATCATCATCTCCGCTATAGAGCACCACAGCAACATTGTGCCATGGCAATTGCTTTGTGAACGTACCGGAGCTACATTAAAAGTTATCCCTGTAAATGAAGCAGGGGAGCTTTTAATAGAAGAATATGATAAACTGCTTTCGGAAAAAACCAAAATAGTAGCCGTAAATCATATCAGTAATACATTGGGAACCATAAATCCCATAAATTATATTATAGATAAAGCCCACGCTATAGGGGCCGCAGTGTTAATAGATGGCGCACAGGCTGCTCCACACACTACCATTGACGTACAGGCACTGGATTGCGATTTTTATACCTTTAGCGGGCATAAAGCCTGCGGCCCTACCGGCACAGGCATTTTATATGGAAAAGAGGCCTGGCTCAATAAATTACCGCCTTATCAGGGTGGGGGAGAAATGGTCAAAGAAGTTACTTTTGCCAAAACTACCTATGCTGCACTACCGCACAAATTTGAAGCCGGCACACCCAACATTGCCGGGGGCATTGTGTTAGGTACCGCTATAGATTACCTTAACAGTGTTGGCCTTGAAAACATACAGCAATACGAGCATGAACTTTTAGAATACGGCACCAAACGACTTTCAGAAATTGAAGGGCTTATTTTTGTGGGTACTGCAAAACAAAAAACGTCGGTAATATCATTTAACCTCAATGGCATACATCCCTATGATGTAGGCGCTATTGTAGATAAAATGGGCATAGCCGTGCGTACAGGCCACCATTGTACACAACCCATAATGGACCGTTTTTGTATACCGGGTACCGTTCGTGCTTCTTTTGCGTTTTACAACACCAAAGAGGAAATAGATGCGTTGGCAACAGCCATTAAAAAAGCACAAATGATGCTTAGCTGATACGAGCCGAAATTTTGCTATCTTTATACTATAAATTAATTCCCGTACTCCATCTTCAATTAAAAGTGGACGGGGTAACCAGATAATACAATATATGAAAAGACTACTGCCAATAATGCTACTGTTAGTGCTACTGCTGCAGGCGTGTTCAACATCTAAAAAGCTTTCGCCTCAAATGCAAAAGCTAAGCAGCCAGATAGCCTTTGAATATGTTGCGCTTACACGGGGGGCATATAATAAAATTATTGTTTCTCAGGACAGTATAGTAACGTTAAAACAACGGGATCTCTCTGGCGCCATTGTAAAAAAAACCGATGAAAAAGACTGGAACCGTGTATTAATGGCTTTAGAAAAAGTAAATCTGGACAGCATTTCGTTATACAAAGCGCCTACCAATAAAAGGATGGCAGATGCGGCGCTTATGGCAAACCTTAAAGTTTTTGTAAACGGTAAAACACACGAAAGTACTACGTTTGACCATGGTTATCCACCGGAGCAGATAAAAGAGCTCACCGAACGGATTATTGCCATGTCTCAACTACATAAAGAAAAGGAGTAAATGATAATGGATATTAAAGAGATACAAGAAGAAATAATTGATGAGTTTTCAATGTTTGAAGACTGGGAAGAGCGTTACCAGTATGTAATAGATCTGGGTAAATCGCTACCGCTTATCAGTGAACAGTACAAAACTGACGATTATATAATAAAAGGTTGCCAGAGCAAAGTCTGGCTACATGCAGAACAACAAAACGGTAATGTAATTTTTACTGCTGATAGCGATGCTATACTTACCAAGGGTCTTATTGCCATAATGATACGGGTATTTTCCGGGCAAAATCCACAGGATATATTACAGGCAGATACCGATTTTATTGACGAAATTGGGCTAAAAGAACACCTTTCGCCCACACGTGCCAACGGGCTGGTATCTATGATTAAACAGATAAAAATGTATGCGCTTGCCTTTAGCGCTAAAAACTAACTAATATGGAACAGGAAATGGATACCCATCAGCTTGGGGAAGAAATTGTAAAGGTGCTTAAAAGTATTTATGACCCGGAAATACCGGTAGATATTTACGAATTGGGGCTGGTATATGACGTTATGGTAAATACAGACCATGAAGTAAAGATATTAATGACACTTACCTCTCCTAACTGCCCGGTAGCCGAAAGCCTGCCGCAGGAAGTAGAAGAAAAAATAACAAAGATAGAGGGCGTAAAATCTACCGAGGTAGAAATAACATTTGATCCGCCCTGGACACGCGATTTGATGAGCGAAGAAGCCAAACTGGAACTGGGGATGCTTTGATTTAGTTTATAAAGTTGTAAAGTTAAAAGTCCCCGTTACAGATATTCTAAATACTGACTAAATGTTTTTTACCGGGGGTGCATTACAACACAAATTCAAAATTGTAATAATGAAACCTGAAACCACTATTTCAGAAGAAGAAATAATAAATCGCGTTGTCAACAGTAAGCTTGAGGTTTTTGACCTTGAAGATTATTATCCGGAAGGCGAACGTGTAGCGCTTGATATTTCCGGATGGCTGCTTGAAGGTTTGGTATTACGCGAAAAAGACTTTCGCGAAACATTAAAAAGTCATGACTGGCAGCAATATAGCGGCTGCTATGTGGCGGTATATTGCAGTACCGAGGCCATAGTGCCCGCGTGGGCCTATATGCTGGTTACTACATATTTGCAGCCCGTAGCTAAAAAAATAGTGCAGGGCGGCAGCATTACACAGATTAATGTACTGCTTTACCAGGAAATTCTGTACGGGCTGGATTATTCGGCTTATCAGGGTAAGCCTGTAATTATAAAAGGCTGTTCCCGCAAGCCTGTACCCCAGGAAGCCTATATTATGGCTACTCAAAAACTTATGCCTGTTGCCAGGAGTATTATGTTTGGCGAGGCTTGCTCATCGGTACCCCTGTACAAGAAAAAATAGCGTTAAACACACTTTTTTAGCGTATAAAAATCGGGGTTTGGTTATATTTGCCCAAATCGGTTTTATTATGAAAAATTTTTTACCAATACTGTTTTTTCTATCGGCAGTGGCTACAATACAGGCCCAGGATAATGCAAACCCTGCTAAAGCAGATAATGATACTATCGGCCCGTGGACAAAGAAAGGAAATGCTTCCTTAATGTTTAACCAGTCTACCTTTAGCAACTGGATTGCCGGGGGAGAAAATAATATATCGGGCACTGCAGGCTTTAATTATGATTTTAATTATAAAAAAGGCCCATGGAGCTGGGATAATAAGATAATAGCTTCATACGGTATTGTAAAAACCCGTAACAGTGCTTTTGCCAAAAAAACAGATGACCGCTTAATGTTTAATTCTGTTTTGGGTAAGCAGGCTACAGAGCGTTGGTATTATTCGGCTTTTGTAAATTTTAAAACACAATTTGATAAAGGCTATAACTATTCAACCAATGAGGATGGTGCCGAAGTGCGTGATGAATATACCGAATTCATGTCTCCCGGATATTTGTTAGCAGGTGTGGGTATGCTCTATAAAAAAGACGATAATTTTAAAATAAACCTTTCACCCCTTACCGGTAAGTTTACTTTTGTGGATGCCTCTCGTACGCTGCCCGATGAAGCTTATTTTGGTGTTAAGGAAGGCGATTGGGTACGTTCGGAGTTTGGTTTTAATGCTTCGGCTTACTATAAGCTTGATGTGTTGGCCAATGTAACTTTTGAAAATATACTTAACCTGTATTCTAATTATCTGGAAGATCCGCAAAATGTAGATATAGATTACCAGCTGAATATTGTGATGAAAATTAACAGGTACCTTACTACCAACCTGTCATTCCAAACCATTTATGATGATAATGCCTATAAAGGCTTTCAGGTGCGCCAGGTATTTGGTGTAGCAGCTAACTATGGTTTTTAGATAATAAATAATTACAGATAACATATTACATAAATCCTCTACAATTTTGTTGTAGGGGATTTAATTTTGATAGTATTTACACCTCGCTCAGGGCTATTCCTTCAGCAACCGGAGGTGGTATCTGTTGTTGCATGCTTCTCTTTTTTATAAGCGTATTTACACGCCTCATAAGCAGTATGCTTAACAGTGTAATAACCGATACAATATAGCCTAATATATTATAATGCTCCAAGGGGCTGAATTTTTCAGGCTGCACTACTATCATGCCACCAATTACGGCTGCAAAACCACCGGATATTTGTTGCAGGCTGCTGTTAATGCTCATAAAAGCGCCACGGTCTTTCATTTCCGGCACACCGGTAACCAGGGCGGTACTGGGTACCATGCGTCCCATAATACCTGTCATCATTAATATATTAAATACAATTACCAGCCAAAGCGGGGTAGTGCCAAGCTGTGTGTAAACAAGCACTACTACAACCATCCACAGGCAGGCCAGGGTAAACAGGCGGAATTTATCTACCATATCGCTTAGTTTGCCAAATGCCGGCATAAACACCAGTGTAAAAATACCTGCACACATAAACACTACAGGCAGTTGGGCATTAGTTATGCCCAGGTTGTTTACGGCAAAGGCAGTACCAAAAGGCATCATCATAAATCCACCTATTGAGAGCAATGCCGTTGCTGCAAAGCCAATACGGTAATCCGGTTTTTTTATGTTGCGCCAAAGGTGTACAAAGGCAGAGTTTTGCTGTGGCAGGGCAAGGTGGGCATCTACCGGCTTAAGCCATAACAATATAATAAGTGCAATAACAGCCGCCATACCACCTATCCATAAAAAAGGGGCATGCCATCCCCAGTGGTTTGCAAAATAAAGCCCCAGCGGAATACCCAGCACCTGGCTGGCGCCAAAGCCCATTTGCAGAAACCCCATAACACGGCCACGCTGCTGCAATGCAAACAAATCGGCCACAATAGCCATAGATACAGACCCTATTACCCCGCCAAAAAGCCCGGTAATAATACGTGCAGCCACAAGGGTTTCATAAGAGTTTACAAGGCCGCATAAAATTGTGCCTATGATAAAGCCGGTATAAAAGAAAACCAGCAGTTTTTTGCGGTCAAACTTATCGGCAAAACCGGCGGTAAGCAGGCCTGATATACCGGCGCTAAAAGCATAGGCCGATACGGCTATACCAAACTGATCCGGGTGCAGGTCCATAGATTTCATCAGGATATCACCCAGTGGAGACATCACCATAAAGTCTAGAATAACCGTAAACTGGGTAATGGCCAGTATAAAAATAACAAGCTTTTGGTAGCCCGTTAACGGAATAGGTTCATTATGCTCCATACTAATATCCGGTTAATCTTTTTTACCAAAAATTTTTTGGGCTTCGGCTGTATTGCCGTTGCTGTTATCAGGCATGCTTTTAAATAATTCAGGGGTAATAGGCGCTGCACCGCCCCCTATAAGCGCTATTGTTTGATTTTCAAGCAAAAGCCTTTTTCTGATGTTTAATAAGGTAGTAAATAACATAACTATTCATTTTTTGATTGATGCTGAATTGATTATCAGTTTATGGAGTAAGTGCCTTTATAACCGTTTCAAAAGCCCGTTCTTTAATTTCTTCGCTAAAAACAAAGGGGCTGCCACCCATATTCTCTCCCTGGGCGTGAAATCGCAAAAGAGTATACAGGGGGCCATAAGCTATACTCCAGAAAACTTCTAAGGGTAATTGTGTGAGTTGCCCGTTTTTTATGGCATTTTTGCAGAAATCTCCCATCATTTGCTTAAAGTCACCAACACTGTTTTGCAAAACGTACTCACCGTGTGGGGAGTGGCGTATCACCTCCCAACATTCCATCTGTTGTAAATTATTAAGTGTAAATGCAATACGGTTTTCCCATTGCAGGCGCAGGCCTTCGGCAAAAGGCATTTCAGGGCTAAAGTTTTTTGTGGCCGCTTCAAAAAAAGCATTAACTATTTCAACACCAATTTTTTTGATGAGGTCATCTTTATCATTATAATAAATGTAAAGTGTAGCAACAGAAACTCCGCTGGCTTTGGCAAGTTTATTCATGCTAAAGCCTTCAAATCCCTGTTGTACTAAAAGTTGTATTGCCTTTTGTTTTACTAAAGCTTCTTTATCGGTATCCCGTAAACGCATATCATTTATATTCTGTTACAAATATAAATGAATATTCATTCACTATTAAAAAAATTAATAGAAATTTCGCGGTATATCTTTCACATTAATGTCAGGATTATTCTTCGTCCTGAGAAAGATTATCCTTATAATCAGGATACAGGAAATTATTATACGGAAAACGACTAATGTGAATTTCGCGTACTGCTTCGTATACTTTTTCCCGAAATTCTTCCATGTTTTCTTTATTCACTGCCGAAATAAACAACGCATTCTTTTCACCTACGTTGCTCATCCAGGTGTGTTTCCATTCCTCAAGGGTATAATGGCGGGAAGTTTTTTCGGTTACCAGGTCATCTTCATCAATCACCTGGGGTTTAAAAGCATCAATTTTATTAAAAACCATAAGTGTAGGTTTGTCATTGCTGCCAATATCTTGTAGTATCTGGTTAACCGATGCTATATGGTCTTCAAAATCAGGGTGAGAAATATCTACAACATGTAAAAGTAAATCTGCCTCGCGCACTTCATCAAGGGTACTTTTAAACGATTCTACCAGTTGCGTAGGCAGCTTACGTATAAACCCAACCGTATCAGATAATAAAAAAGGCAGGTTTTTAATAACCACTTTGCGTACGGTAGTATCAAGCGTAGCAAAAAGCTTATTTTCTACAAATACCTCACTTTTGCTAATAACGTTCATCAGAGTGCTTTTGCCTACATTGGTATACCCAACCAGCGCTACACGCACCAATGCGCCACGGTTGCTGCGCTGCACACCCATCTGGCGGTCAATAGTTTTAATTTTGTCTTTAAGCAGTGCAATACGGTCGCGAACTATACGGCGGTCTGTTTCAATTTCTGTTTCACCGGGTCCGCGCATCCCTATACCACCACGCTGGCGTTCAAGGTGTGTCCACATACCGCTAAGGCGGGGAAGCAGGTATTGGCATTGCGCAAGTTCAACCTGTGTACGGGCATAAGATGTTTCTGCTCTTTGGGCAAAAATATCTAAAATAAGATTAGTGCGGTCTAGCACTTTGCAATCTAAAATCTTGTTTAAATTCTTCTGTTGGGCCGGGCTAAGCTCATCATCAAAAATTATAGTTTTTACATCATATTCTTTTATATAATGATGAATTTCGTCTATTTTTCCAGTACCTAAAAAGGTCTTTGGATTAGGTTTTTCCATTCTCTGTGAAAACCTTTTAACTACTTCACCTCCAGCTGTGTATGTTAAAAATTCAAGTTCATCAAGGTATTCATTCAGCTTTTCTTCAGTCTGATCCTGCGTTATAACACCAGCAATTACTGTTTTCTCAAATGTGTGGATTTCCTTTTCCAGCATGTTTCTATATTTTATTTGCAAAATTATGAATTTATCCCCTCATAAACATTGAGTTAAGAATATATTAATAGAAAAAAGCGGTTTTGATTCAAGTTGTGTTAAATTTTAGTTTATTGTTAAGGGTTTGTTATATTTTTATAAATTTGAAAATTAAATTTTACCTAAATATAAAATCTATGAAGAAAATTACTCTTTTGTTATTTTTCATGGCCTTTACTTTCCAGATGTCGGCACAGCTTGCCGAGGAGAATTTTGAAGGTACGTGGACCCCATATCCTGCGCTTGCAGGGTTCGGCGAAGGTAGCTACGGCCCTCCCGGATGGTATATCAGGAATGTGGCCCCTAACGGGCCCGGAAAATTCTGGACACAACAGGCCAGTACCTCAGATTACCCTGCATACGGAGGCTCAGGCCATGCAGCCTTCCTTGACCGTGATAATGCACCGGGTACAGGTGTTAACCTGACTGAAGACTGGTTGATTACACCGCAATTTAACGTGCCTGAAAATCCTGAACTGCACTTTTTCTCAAGGCTTACCCTTAACAACAACCAGGGGTCTGTTTATGATGTACGTATTGGTACCGACCCTACAGACCCATCAACATTTATATCACTGATTGACAGCGATGGGTGGACAGAGCTTGAAATAAACCCGGTACAGCTGGATTATGTTGAAAAAGTAATTGATATACCTGCAAGCTTTGAAGGTACTGATGTGTACATTGCCTTTATCATGAAAGGTGACCAGATGGACCGTTGGCTTATAGACAACGTAAAAGTGGTTTCAGAATGCCTTGCCCCTACCGAGAGCAGCCTTACGGCCACCAACCTTGGGGCTACCACAGCCGACCTTAGCTGGGATAACCCCAGTGGGGCTACCAGCTGGGAAGTAGAGGTTGTAGCCGATGACGATGTACCTGTTGGGACAGGGGTTGTATATACCGGCACCCTGCCTATAACGGTTGAAAACCTTACTGCCAGTACCTGCTACAAATTTTATGTACGTGCAGTATGTGGCGATGGTGGTACCAGTGACTGGATAGGCCCTGAAAATTTTTGTACAGGCGTTTGTGAGGCTGAAGACCAGTGTACCTACTCTTTTGTAGTGTGGGATTCTTTTGGTGACGGCTGGAATGGCAATACCATGACGGTATCCCAAAACGGCATTACTATGGGCACCCTTACATTGCCATCTGGAGCCGGCCCTAACACTATTTCTATCGCCTTGTGTGATGACCAGCCTTTACAGCTGTTCTGGAACTCTGGCGGTAACTTTGCTTCAGAAGTAGGTGTTTCTATCATAAACAACTATGGACAGACAATCTTTACCAAAAACCCGGGTACGGGCTCTCAAAACACCTCGCTTTACAGTGCTACCATTGATTGTGATACCCCGTTGTGCCTTCCTACAAGCGGCTTAACCGCTACCGGCATAACCACCTACACAGCCAACCTGGGCTGGACAGGCCCTGCCACCGGTAACTGGGAATATTATGTGGTACCAACAGGTGCACCCGCACCAACGGCTATTACTGCAGGTGTAGTTACTACTACCAACCCGGTAACTGCAACTACAGTAACCACCACAGGGGAAGATCTTGACCCAGATACCACCTACCAATTTTATGTACGTTTAATTTGTACTGATGGTACAAGTACATGGGCAGGCCCTTTTAGCTTTACCACCCTGCCTACCTGCCCTAAACCTATAAATATAACTACTACTGCCATTGGAATGGAAACAGTTACCATAGGCTGGACGGAAACCGGTACAGCTACCCAGTGGGAAGTATATGTGGTAACTAATGGCTCTCCGGCGCCAACAGCTACTACCGAGGGCGTGGTTACTACCGATAACCCTTTGGAATATAACACAGGCCTTACTGCAGGCACTATTTACCAGGTATATGTAAAAGCAATATGTACCGAAGATACTGACGAAAGCCAGTGGTCTGCCCCGGTAACTTTTAATACTACCATATGTAACCCTGAAGAGCAGTGTAACTGGACCTTTACAGTTTGGGATTCATGGGGTGACGGCTGGAATGGCAATACCATGACGGTATCTCAAAACGGTATTTCTGTAGGTACGCTTACATTGCCTTCTGGTACTGGTCCGGTTAATATTACTATACCACTTTGTAATGACACCCCGGTGGAATTATTCTGGAACTCCGGCGGTTCTTTTGCAGGTGAAGTAGGCGTATCGGTTAAAAATAGTTTTGACCAAACCCTGTTTACCAAAAACCCGGGTACCGGATCTCAAAATACACTATTATATACTACAACAGTAGATTGTGATACCCCTGCGTGTTTAGACCCTACAGCACTGGCTGCTGCTAACATAGGCACCACTACGGCCGATCTTAGCTGGACTGGTCCTTTAGGAGCTACCGATTGGGAAGTATATATTGTAGAAACAGGTGGCGATGCACCAACAGATACTACCGAAGGTGATGCTGCCCCTGCAATACCCTATAATGCAGATGAACTTACCCCAGATACTACCTATCAGTTTTGGGTAAGGGCCAACTGTGCCTCAGGAAATATTAGCGGTTGGGCGGGCCCGGTAAGTTTTACTACCCTGCCTACCTGTCCTAAACCTGTAAATATTACAGTAACAGCTATTGGTGCTACACAAGCCACTATAGGCTGGACAGAATCAGGTACGGCTACACAGTGGGAGGTAATTGTTGTTCCAACAGGCTCTCCTGCACCTACGGCTTCTTCTACAGGAGTTGTAACGTCTGAGAACCCTATGATATATGATGTAGACCTTGTTTCCGGCACCATTTATCAGGTATATGTAAGGGCTTTATGCGGTGGTGATGACGGTAACAGTACCTGGACCGGCCCGGTAACCTTTAATACTACCTTGTGTGAACTTGAAGATCAGTGTAACTGGGTCTTTACAGTTTGGGATTCATGGGGTGACGGCTGGAACGGCAACACCATGACGGTATCGCAAAATGGTATTACTGTAGGTACGCTTACATTGCCATCTGGTGCCGGCCCGGTTAATATTACTATTCCGGTATGTAATGATACTCCGATTCAGTTATTCTGGAATTCCGGAGGTTCTTTTGCAAATGAGGTAGGTGTTTCTGTTATGAATAATTTTGGACAGGTTTTATTTACTAAAAACCCGGGTACCGGATCTCAAAATACAGTGTTATATACAACTACTGTAGATTGTGATACGCCTGCATGTTTACCACCATCTGGCCTGACAGTTATTGACACCAATACTACCGATGCCACAGTAGGCTGGGCCGGTGAAGATACAGGAGAATGGGAAGTATATTATACAACAAGCGGTAACGCTGCACCTGGTGCAGACGAAACTGAAGTTATATTTACTACAACTAACCCTGTTGTTATTGAGAATTTAGAGCCAAGTACACTATATGATTTTTATGTGCGTGTTGTATGTGAAGATGAAGACCATAGCACATGGGCAGGTCCGTTTACTTTTGAAACAGATCCTCTTTGCCCTGAACCTTTAAATGTTGAGATACACTGTCTTAACGAGGATAGTGCAACATTTACATGGGTTCCGGATGGTTCTGAAACTTCGTGGGAAGTGGCTGTAATACCTGCTTCAGACCCTGTACCTACTACAGGCGAGGTAGTAACAGACACACATTATTATGTAGAAGACCTTACTACAGGCACGGCATATACTTTTTATGTAAGGGCTATCTGTTCTGATATTGAAGGATTCAGTTCCTGGGCAGAGATGGACTTTACACCGCCATCGGTATCTCCCGCAGCTGCACAGGCACTTTGTGCAGGTAACCTTGCTGTACCACAAGAAAGTAACTGGGGTAATACAGTGCCTGGTTACGGGCAGGTTGGCTGTTTATTCAGTACACCTAACCCAACCTGGTATTATGTAACTCTGGACGGTGATGGAGAAGTAGTACTTAACCTTACACAGGTAAACTTAGCAGGAAATCCTATAGATGTGGATTTTGCAGCATTTGGCCCATTTGAGTCGCTTCAGGAAGCATGTTATAGTGTTGGCCTGCCACCAAATACCGATTATATTGTTGATTGTAGCTATTCAGCTGCTGCAACTGAAACGATAAATGTTACAGGTGAGGCAGGAGATGTTTTTGCTATATTGGTTACAAACTTTAACGGTTCTCAGGGTTCGGCAACCATTACCCAAACCTCTGGCCCTGATATTAGTTGTGAACCTACAGTAAATGTTGGACCGGATCTTACTTTCTGCCAGACAGATTCATACAATATAACAGCTACAGTAAGCAACCCTGGCGAAGAGCAGGAATATACTTATCAGTGGTTTATGGATGCAGATCCAATAACTCCTGTAATTGTTGAAACTACCGACGATTCTCAAACTATAACAGTTGATGAGCCGGGAGCACACGTATACAGCGTTATTGTTACCATGCCTATTCCGGTAAGTGATGATCCTATTACAGACCAGGCTACTATTACTTTAAGTCCGGCCTTTACTGTGCCAACTCCAGATCCTATAACGCTTTGTGGACCTAACGGAGCAGCAGACTTAGATCTTTCTGCAGTTGATTTTCTGGGTACATTAGACCCTGATAATTATGAGCTGACCGGAGTATATGATTCTTTCTCAGGAGCTACCGGAGGCACAAACCCAATTGATATATCTGCGCCTTTTGAGGTTAGTACCCAAACACTATATGTAGTGGTTAATGATATAAATGTACCCGGATGTAAGCAGATAGTACAATTAGCCGTTACGGTTAATACAGCTCCGGATGCTACTATTTCATACAATACGCCATTTTGTATCACAGGTACCCCAGAATCAGTAACCTTAACAGGAGATACCGGAGGTACTTATTCATCTACTGATGGTTTGGCATTAGACCCATCAACAGGAGAAATTACGCCAGACCAGAGTATTGCAGGTACATATACTGTTACGTATACAATACCGGCAAGTGAGTGCGATGAGTTTACTACTACAACAGAAGTGGTTATCCAGCCAGTTCCGCAAGTAACATTCTCATACGACGGTTCACCATATTGTGCCAATGCAGGCACTGCTTCTGCAACATTTACAGGTACTACAGGCGGTACATTTACCGCTGATGCAGATGTAACTATTGATGTTAACACAGGAGATATTGATGTGGCTAACAGTGTGCCAGGCACATATACAGTGACTTATACTGTAGGTAATGGAGCTTGTACAGGTACTTATACCGCTGATATAACTATTATTGAAGCGCCCGTGCCAGATGTAGTTTCAGATGTTACCGAGTGTGACAGCTATAGCCTGCCTGCCCTTACGGTTGGTAATTACTATACCGGCAGCGCGGCTACGGGCGATGCCCTTAGCGCTGGTGATATCATCACTTCGACCCAGATGATTTACATATATGCCCAATCGGCAGAAAACGCTGATTG
>NZ_JBELPZ010000024.1:0-37739 GCF_046000445.1 Flavobacterium rhizosphaerae
GTACTGCAGTTTGTGGGAGAGTATGTCATCGCCTTCTTATATAAATCCCCTATCCTTAT
This sequence comes from Flavobacterium rhizosphaerae, assembly GCF_046000445.1. NCBI lineage: Bacteria > Pseudomonadati > Bacteroidota > Flavobacteriia > Flavobacteriales > Flavobacteriaceae > Flavobacterium > Flavobacterium rhizosphaerae. The sequence goes on from NZ_JBELPZ010000024.1 coordinate 60, forward strand.
GGATAGGGGATTTTTTTTTGTTTTATGGTGTACTACCAACCTATGGCCAGGCAAATCCTATTCTTCAGTTCCTTACATCAAATTAAGTGTAGACATCTTTCTGTTCTACCATTTTCCAATTAAAAAATAATGCACAAAATTATTTTCATATCTATAAAATGATTTTATTGAACTTCATTTGTCACAATTTTATGTCTTACTTATACTTTTCGGTAAGTTAATACTTCATTTATAAAATCTGATTTAACATATTTTTAAGTTTTCATTGGTATTTCCTTAATATAAAAGTTGTGTTTTAATTAGAGAATTCTCGTTAAAATTCAAAAAACATGTTAAAATTTCACTTTTTGCTATTAATTAAAAAAATCATTTTCGATTTTTTTTTGATTTATTCTTTGCTGTTTATCAGCTATTTATAAATAGCTATTGATATTTACTTTGTAAATATTGTTTTTTTAATCGACTATCTACACTTGTAACTATTTAATAATCAGTTATTTATAATATAATTTCTCTAATATTGTACTTATAAACGTTGCGTGAGTATTTGCTTAATGATAATTCAAAAAGCAAATTTTGTTTAAGGAAAAAATAAGTATTATGAAGAAAATTACTTTTGTTCTAGCGCTGTTATTCAACATTGCACTAAATGCACAATTGTCTAACTTTACTCTTTCCGTTACTAAAACTGATGAAAGTTGCCAGGGAAACGGGTCATTAACTTTTTTGGTATCTAATACTACCCCAAACGCTTCTTTACTTTATAAAGTTTATCTTTTACCAGATACTTCAACTGCCATTGCTATTACCCAGGAGAATTATGTGGGAGGGTTAGGAGCAGGTACATATAAAGTGGTTGCAATACAATCTTTAGGTAATGAATTGGCAACTAAAGAGAAAAATGTAACTATTGTTGAGGATATCACATCTTTTAATTTTAACGTTTCTACTCAAAATCAGCCATGTTCTTTAACTGGTACTCTGGTTGTTGAGGCTACCTCTGGTACAGCAGTTTCGTATGAAATTATTGGTGGTCCTGAAACCAGGCCGTTACAGGCTTCAAATGTTTTTTCTGGTTTGGGGCAAGGTACCTATAAAGTGAGAGCTTTTGATGCATGCGGCGTAGGCAAAGTAAGAAGCCATACCTTATCAATTGTTACAACAGACTTAAATATATCAGACCCTATTTTTCCGGATGAGATTAGTCCTGAATGCGACTCTATAACTGTAAACAATGTTATAACCGCATCATCAGGCTCTATAACATATCCGGTTGCCGTTCAACACGTTATTTCTACTCTTGATATTGGGGGAGATCCAATAATTATCAATCAGGTTTTTAACACAGGAGATGAAAATGCACTTACCGTTTCGGCTATAATGCCAAGATATATGGATCAACTCTATACTTATGATATATCAGTAACTGATAATTGTAGTACTGTTTATGAAAAGTTTGATAATGTTGTAGACCCAAGTATTATTCTTGAACTTTCTGATCAAGAGGCTCCCTGTGCTGAAAAGTTCTTAGAGCTTAGTGCCTATAAATTTACAGATTCTTATACTGTTGAATTTTTAAGTGCTCCCGCAGATTTTAACCCTGCAGATTTTAATGCAACACCTGCAGGACCTTTTACTGAAGTTTCAACTACTTATGGTAGCGAGCAAAACCCAATGCCATTTGGTGATTATGTTGTTAAAATTACTGATGCTTGCGGGCGCACAGCTACAGAATCTATATCGCTTATTTTTGTTAAACCTACACCAAATGCCAGAGGCTTTAACAATGGTTGTTTTTCTTTATTCGGTAAAATAAATATAAGTGTACCGGAGCAAGACATAGTTTCTGCTACATTAATAGAAGCTCCGGAGGCTTACACATCTGTTATGGCAATACCACAGGATCTAACAGCATTTTTACTTGGTAATCCTAAAAAAATAGTAATGCCGGATATGCCGTTGGGAGAATATACAATACAGTTTACAGATGATTGTGGTTTTGAATATGAAGTTACTGTAGAAGTACCGCCATTTGTAGAAAAGGATTTTAATTTATCTACTTTGCCTGGTTGTGCTGTTGGCTTTGGTACAATACGTTTAAGAAGCGGAAACGGCCCGCTTGAAGAAGTATATATTACATCTGCACCTGCAGCTTTTGGGCAATCATTACCATACAATGTTACAGGGTTGTTAACCAATAACGGACAGTTATACTTAGGTGATTTGCCTGGGGGTAGATACACATTTAATGCAACAGACTATTGTGGTATAGAAAAAGATATGACAGTTGATGTAGATGGTTACCAACCCGATAGCAATAGTTTTGAATTCATTCCAAGGTGCGGTGGTTTTGCTGTAGACATGCATGATAACAGTAATGGTTTACAGGGGGCTAAATTTTGGTTACAAAAGTATTATCCTCAAAGTGATAGTTGGGGGCACCCAAACAATCCAAATAATTTATATGAAGAAGGCTCTATACCTACTAATAGTAATGGTAGAAGCCTGAACAATAACGCTATAAGAAACAATTTAAATTTCACCGGAAGATTCAGGATAATCAAAAAATTTGACACTTTTAGCACCGGTACTAGCGAAGTAACTGAATGTGTTAGTGTACTGGGAGAATTTGAATATCGTGATGTACTTACTATAAATACAGCCTATACACTGGCATGTATTGGTAACCCTGATGATGTACTGATTGAAGCAACAGGCCAGCCCACATCGTTTACAATAATAGAAAAAGACGGCCAGCCTTATAGTTTTGATAACGGAAGCGACAATGTATTTCATAACATTGAGCCGGCTGAATATGTTTTCAGGATAGAGGATGATTGTGGTAACGTGGTAACACAATGGTTTAATGTGAGAGAATTGCCTTCTATTGCAGATGCTACACAGCCTAAAGATCTGATTATCTGTGTTGAGGAGGGTGAAACTGCTGGAAATGTATATCACCTTACAGATCAGAATGACTCGGTATTAGGGCCATTACACAGCTCAATGTATACCATTACTTATCACCTTACTTACGAAGATGCTGATACTGGCGAAAATCCGTTACCGGAATACTATACCGCACTTAGCAATGGACAAACCATATATGTAAGGCTTGTACATAATGAAATTCAGATTTGCCACGGTATCACTTCGTTCCAGCTGTTTATTGGTGAGTATGAGCAACCGGTTATTACTACTACAGGTACTATATGTAACGAAGGCAGTGTAGCAGTTACTGCTGAAGGAAATTTTGATACGTACATGTGGTCTACAGGTGAAACTACAAGAACTATTTATGTTACAGAACCGGGTGTATATGCAGTTATAGGTGGTAGAAGTTATGGTACTGCAAGTTGTGATGGTTATGAAGAGGTTATAATAAACCAGTCTGCAACACCTGAAATTACAAAAATAGAAACTAAAGACTGGACCCGTGACCAAAACATGATTATTGTACATGTAAAAGGAAACAGCAGCTACGAATATTCGCTTGACGGAATCACTTACCAAACCAGTAATGTATTTACAGGCCTTGAAACAGGAGTGTATCAGGTATATGTAAAAGATGCATACGGGTGCGGTGAAGATATAAAGGAAATTGCTTTGTTAAACTATCCTAACTATTTTACGCCTAACGGAGATGGTATTCATGACACATGGTATATTAAATATGCCGCGCTTGAGCCACACATTGAGATTAATATCTTTGACCGTTATGGTAAATTTATAACCACTTTCGGCTCAACCAGCAAAGGTTGGGACGGTACTCTGAATGGCATCCAACTTCCTTCAACGGATTACTGGTTTGTGGTTACAAGAGAAGATGGTACGCAGCATCGCGGACATTTTGCAATGGTGCGCTAAAGTTTAGTTTAATGTTAATAAGAATCCTTTCCTAAAGTGGGGAAGGATTCTTTTTTTATGTATTTATGTCAAGATCCCGTATATAGTCTTCATACTCATAAAAAAAACGCTCAAAAGCATCCATCTTTTCATAAAAGAAATCAAATATATCCTGCCAGGTTGCTTTGTTATATAGGCTTATGCCTGTTTTTTCAACCCATACCCGGCTAATGGTTTTTCCGTTTTCCAAATAGTAATTTTGTTCATATACAGCATCGGGTAAAAATTCTTCCCGCAATATGGTTTGTAAAGAAACCATTTTTTCAAAATACACTATTCTTTTTTCTTCCTCTTTAGGTTCTATATCCAGCAATACCTGCGCCGTTTTATTATCGGCATAAAATTTAAGCGATACATCTTTTATACGGGTATTGTACAATAGCCATTTGCGTGGATATTCATTAGCAAATGCAGTCCAGAATTCTTTTTTCAATGCTTGTGATTCGGCTTTACTAAACATGTTTTTTTATTGAGTGCTTTAAAGTATATTTATGGTAAATTAATATAAATGCTTTTTACCGAATTTATAAAACTTACCCCAAAAATAGTAAACAGCAGCTTACCGGCAGTAACTGCACATATAAAAATGGCTCCTATAGAGCGTCAGGCCCAGTTGGGTACTGATTATTTTCTTAAAAACAACCCAAGGGAATCGGCTGTAATGATGCTTTTTTATCCGAAGAATGACCAGGCTACTTTGGTGCTCACCAAACGTAATACATATAAAGGAGTGCATTCAGCGCAAATATCATTTCCCGGGGGTAAAAAAGAACCCGAAGACAACAGCCTTACGCAAACTGCTTTACGCGAAACGTATGAAGAAATTGGTATAGCCCCTTCACAAATTAATGTGATAATGCCATTTACAAAAGTGTATATACCACCTAGTAATTTTCTTGTTGTTCCGTTTTTAGGTACCATGGGGCATACCCCTGTGTTTGTGCCGGATCCTAAAGAAGTAAATACTATAATTGAAATGCCGGTACAAACACTGCTTGATGATGCTATTGTTACTACTATTGAGATGAAAACATCGTACGCAGAAAAAATAGTAGTTCCGGCATTTGAAATTGAGGGGAATATTATATGGGGAGCCACAGCCATGATGCTAAGCGAACTTAAAGAAATAATAAAAAATACGGCTAAATGACCCTTATTTTGTAAATTAGCGGCTCACTTTGCTATTAATTATGGGGTTGTTTAAAAAAAATCCTTTCGGTCATATACTTTTTTTGAAACGCTGGCTTATTGTAACCTTTGGTGCGATGACGCATAGGCGTTACAAAGGCTTTAACCAGTTACAGATTGAAGGTTCTGAGATAATAAGATCTTTACCGCCTACTAATGTTTTATTTATTAGTAACCACCAAACTTATTTTGCTGATGTTGTGGCCATGTTTCATGTGTTTAATGCCAGCCTTAAGGGGCGTGAAGACAGTTTAAAAAACATTGGTTATTTATGGAAGCCTAAGCTTAACATTTATTACGTTGCGGCTAAAGAAACCATGAAAGCCGGCTTGTTGCCACGTATAATGTCTTATGCAGGTGCTATAACGGTTGAACGTACCTGGCGCGAAAAAGGTAAAGAAATACAACGCGAGGTTAACCCCAACGATACCGAAAATATTAAAGATGCCTTAATTGATGGTTGGGTTATTACTTTTCCACAGGGTACAACAAAGCCTTTTAAGCCTATCCGTAAAGGTACTGCGCATATAATAAAACAGCATAAACCCATTGTTGTGCCTATTGTTATAGACGGTTTTAGGCGCTCTTTTGATAAAAAAGGGTTACGCACAAAAAAGAAAGGCATTTTTCAGTCCTTTCAGGTTAAAGAACCGCTTCAGATAGATTATGACAATGAGTCTATTGATGAAATAGTAGAAAAAATAGAATATGCTATAGAACAGCACCCGAGCTTTTTAAAAGTAATACCTGTAGAAGAGCTTGAAGCTGTTGAAGAATTAAACAAACAACGAAAATGGGAGTATTAGTTACTAACCGCCTCCACTGTATAACCTTGTTTTCGAAGTAGTACTATTACGCCATTTTCGCCACCAAGATGTGCAGCGCCAACGGCAAAAAAGGTAGGCGTATTTTTTGCCGCGGCAATAATTTCAGGCACCCATTTTTTATTACGGTCATTTAGCATTATATCCTCATTTCCTGTAATTTCGCTATCCTGCTCTTTTACAAGCTTCATAATTTTATTTAGGTCTTTAGAGTTATATACCTCTAACAGTTTAATAAAGTCTTCTTTTTCCTTAGCCAGGTTGCCCTTCGCCATTTTAATCAGCTCCTCAAGTTGTTTATCATAGGGTATCTCATCAAAAACAGCCATTTGGTCTGCTATGCTTTCAAGCCCATAAATCTCTTCATTATTTGCTTTGGCAACTTGCATTAGTTCCTGCTCGTATGATTGTGGTTGGCAGTCCAGCACTACATTGGTAAGCATCATACTTAAAAGGGCGGGCTTAAACCGGTCTGCAAGCGCTAAAGGCATGCTCAATTTTTCGGTTAGAAAAGTATCTAATAAGGCATAATCTTCCGCTGAAGCCATAGCACTTATTTTATTTCCGTCTTTCATTAAAATACCCGACATCATTTTAGACGGTAAAGCAGGGTCATCCATATCCACCTCTAAATAAAGCTGGCGGGTTGCGTTAAGGGCACTCACCACATTTTCATCTATTATGGCATTGCAGGTAATGTGTACGGTGCCAAATAAATAAGATGGTTGCTTAATTTCTTTACCGCTTATCTTCCAGAGCAGGCCTTTTTCAAGGTGTTGCGCCTGTGTACCAAAAGTGGTAAGCAGCATGCCCAAAAATACAAAAAGCCTTTTCATAACTATTGCTCCATTTGTTTCAGTTCTTCATAATTTTTTATGAGGCGTTTAAGCAATATACCATATATCAAACGGTATATAAGCCACATAGCAAAAAAGAATAGTCCCAGCAACAACAATGTAATAACAATAGTTATCATATAAAAAAACACTTCATCTCCCGATTGTTGCGATTGTTCATAGGCATTAAGGATAACAGGGTCTGATTGCAGTAATATAATTAAAACAACAATAGCGCCTATAATATTGTAGGATATGGTAATGTATATATAGTTTCTAACCGCCTTTCTGGTAGCCAGTATACTCGACATAAGTTTTTTTACATTATCTGTAGCAGTAATTTTTTTATACCGGGTATAAAATATATATATAAAGTATAAAATAATACCATAGCTTATAACAGAGAGGCTAACAATAAGATATTCCAGCCCGAGGCCCCTGAGTGTTTTATTGGTTGAATTATCTTTTAATAAAATATTTAAACCAAGCCATGCGGCAAATTCAATTATACTTATAATTAATATCCACTTTACTATAGATGATGAGCGCTTATGCAGCATGGCATAAATTTGCTGCTGAGAAAAACGGGGATAATTATCGTTTTTCTGCCAGTTATTCTTTAATTTATCTAATGCATCCATTGTCTGGCTACGGATTTAAAATTTTTTTCAGTTTCCCTTTTACCCGGTTCATTTTTACCCGGGCATTTACCTCACTAATACCCAATGTTTCGGCTATTTCGGCATAATCTTTATCTTCAAGGTACATAAACACAAGCGCCTTGTCAATATCATTTAATTGCTGCACCGCCTGGTACAACATTTTAAGCTGTTCTTCCTCTTCATAATCATATTCGTCCTGGTTTATTTTATGTAATGTGCTGTCAAACTCAACAGTAGTAAGGCTGCGGGTTTTTTTACGGTATAATGTAATTGCAGTATTAAGCGCTACCCTATAAGCCCAGGTAGTAAATTTAGAATCGCCCCTGAATTTGGGATATGCCTTCCATAATTGTATGGTAATCTCCTGAAAAAGGTCTTTGTGTGCATCTTCGCTGTTGGTATACAGCCTGCATATTTTATGTATGAGGTTTTGGTTTTCCTCAAGTTGTTCAACAAAGCTCTTTTCAATGGTGGTATCCATGTGCTATTGGTATATAAAAAGGCATATATGTTACAAAGGTTTATAAATCTTTGTCTTTATAATAATTTACCAAAAGGCCAACAAATTTACTATAGGCTTTTAATCCGTCTTTTTGGTTATTCATTTTCAGGTAATTATCATAAATATATTTAAATATATCTTCCACAAAAGATTCATATTTTTTATTGTAGGCCTCGCTTTGTTCAAAGTTTTTTAGGATACCTTTATTAATAAGCGGCTCAAGGCTTTTTGCTTTTTCTTCATCAATCTTTTCAATATTACGCAGGCAATACTTTAAAGCAAACGTATAGCCGGAATAAGAAAAGTACTTATCATTACTTTTTACCGAAGCCATATACCCTATAAAGTTGGCCTCGCTTTCGCTGGCATACCCAATCTGATGGCTCATTTCATGGCAGGTAGTGGTGGGTAGGTTATAGAGTGGCAGGGTGTTGTTTACCTGTGCCTCGTTAGTAAATGGGTTTAAATAACCCCCAAACCCCATATATGATAGCGGCACGCTTATAAGCGATGATTTGGTACTCTCATGGCTAAAAGCAAAAGAGGGGAAACTCTTTTCCAGTTCGGTATACGCAGTAACCGATTTTTCATACACCTGCTGTAGTGTATACGGATTTTTTACCGCTATGGTGTCATTACCAGTTATAGCATAATGTGCTGCATTGGCTTTGGTTATAAGTAGCTTTGTAAAGCTTATTAGCTCCTCCGGTGTATACTCTTTCTCTATATGCATCTTTTCATGCAGGGGCTGCCGGTGGTAATTGAGCGCCCATAAAAAATTGAACAGGAAATATATAACCGATAGAAAAGCAAAAACAGACAGTAAGTTGTATTTATATTGCATTTTCCAGGTTTTTCTTTTTATCCACAGCCAGCGTATGGCAAACAGAATGATGGCACCATATAGAACATCGCCAACAGAAAAACCGATCCATCCAAAAATAATCCGCTCAAACCTACTGATATAAGGAAAAATGCCATTACTGTAATATTTTTCAATAAACCCCGGGAACAAGCCAAGAATATTTATAATAACAATTTGTATGGGGAAAAGTAGGGCAAGGGCTTTTGTTCGGCTCATAGTCATCAAAATGGTTGAGTAAATATAGTACTTTTGCAGAAACTGTTTTCTATGTCTGACTTCCGGCTGAAAGTTTTTTATACCGTAGCTACACGCCTTATATTTATAATATTAGCATTATTTTGCCTAACCCCGTGGGCATCTCCGCCATTGGCATTAGCTTTGGGTATTGCGCTGGCATGGTTGGTAGGGCATCCCTTCCCGGAGCATACCCAAAAAGGTACACATTGGTTATTACAGGCATCGGTAGTAGGGCTGGGCTTTGGCATGAATGCACAAAGTGCGCTTAAAGCGGGTGAGCAGGGTATAGTATTTACCATAATTTCTATAGTCAGTACCCTTATTTTAGGCTGGTTGTTAGGACGTTTAATGAAGATTGAGAAAAAAACCTCATACCTTATTTCGTCCGGTACGGCAATATGCGGCGGCAGTGCCATAGCGGCAGTATCACCCGTTATCCGGGCAGAACAGAAACAAATTTCCGTTGCGCTTGGGGTAATTTTTATACTCAATTCAATTGCACTTATTCTGTTCCCGTTCATAGGGCATCAATTTAATATGTCTCAGCAGGAATTCGGGTTATGGAGCGCCATAGCCATACATGATACCAGTTCGGTTGTTGGGGCAGCGGCAAAATATGGCGACCAGGCATTGCAGGTAGCCACCACCGTAAAATTAGCCCGCGCCCTTTGGATAATCCCCGTTGCATTCTTGTCGTCATTCCTATTTAAAAGCAAAGAGGCAAAAATTAAAATCCCTTACTTTATTGGCTTATTTATTTTAGCTATGCTGGCTAATTCTTACATCCCGGCTGTGCAGGCAATAAGCCCTTTTATGGTTACTATAGCCAAGGCAGGGCTTACGCTAACCTTGTTTTTTATAGGCTGTGGGTTGTCAAAAAAAACACTCACCTCTGTAGGGGTAAAGCCATTAATTCAAGGAGTAGCTTTATGGATATTTATTTCGGTAATGGCACTTTGGGCAGTAATGGAGTTTGCATAAAGTAACCCGATAGTTTTGTCAGGTTTGGGTATAAAAGTACCTTTGCAGTAATAATAAACAACAGATAATGAACAACGAAATTCGTAACCTTGAGCCTAAAGCGCTCTGGAATAAATTTGCCGACCTGAATGCTGTACCACGCCCTTCTAAAAAAGAAGAAAAAGTTATTGCTTTTATGAAAGATTTTGGCCAAAAACTTGGGCTGGAAACTTTTGAAGACCAAGTAGGCAATGTTATCATTAAAAAGCCGGCTACACCGGGTATGGAAAACCGCAAAACCATAGTGATACAAAGCCACCTGGATATGGTGCACCAAAAAAATGCCGATACAAACTTTGATTTTGATACTCAGGGTATAGAAATGTATGTTGATGGCGACTGGGTACGTGCCAAAGGCACCACTCTTGGTGCAGATAACGGCCTTGGTGTGGCTACTATTATGGCGATTTTAGAAAGTAAAGCTATTCAGCATCCTGCTATTGAAGCGCTTTTTACCATAGATGAAGAAACTGGAATGACAGGAGCCATGGGCCTTAAAGGCGGATTGCTTGACGGTGAAATTCTATTAAACCTGGATACTGAAGAAGATGATGAAATTGATATAGGTTGTGCCGGTGGGGTAGATGTTACTGCTGAACGCAGCTATAATGAGGAAGAAGTACCCGAAAATTCTGTATCATATACCATTACCGTAAAAGGGTTAAGCGGCGGCCATAGCGGTATGGATATTAACAAAGGCTTGGGCAATGCCAATAAAATAATGAACCGGTTATTGTTTGACAGTTTTGAAAATTTTGGGTTGCAGCTAGTAGAAATAAATGGCGGCGGCCTGCGCAATGCCATACCAAGGGAGAGTGTGGCAAAGGTTATTATATCTGAAATTTTTGATGAGGCTTTTGTTTTTGACATGCAGGAGGTTATTAATGATATAAAAACAGAATTAAAAACCACCGAGCCTAAGCTGCAGATTGTTATAGAAAAAACTAATGATATGCCTGCCGGAGTAATGGATTTAGGCGTGCAGGAAGGTTTGATTCGCGCGCTGTATGCAGCCCATAACGGGGTATACAGAATGAGTGCAGATATGGAAGATTTGGTGGAAACATCTAACAATATTGCCCGCGTAGAAGTTAAAGAAGGGAAAATAAAAATAAACTGCTTAACACGTTCTTCTGTAGAAAGCAGTAAGATGGATTTGGCCAATGCTTTACGCAGCACCTTTGAGCTTATAGGCTGCGAGGTTACTTTTGGGGGCGCTTATCCGGGGTGGACACCCAATGTGAATTCGCCTATTTTAGAAGTGCTAAAAGATATTTATACCAAGCAAAATGGTAACGAGCCAAATGTGGTGGCCTGCCATGCAGGATTGGAATGTGGTATTTTAGGTACCAATTACCCGGATATGGATATGATTTCCTTTGGGCCAACCATTAAAGGCGCCCATAGCCCCGATGAACGTGCCAGTATAGGATCAGCGCAAAAATATTGGAAATTTGTTTTGGAAATACTGGAGAATATTCCGGTGAAATAATTATAGACAATATTTCATTATAATTGAAAATCCGCTTATATGAACTGCCCCCAAAAAGTTAGACACTATTTGGGGGCATTTTTTATTCAATTTCAATATCATATTTATACAAAAGCCCCTGCAAACTTTCTTTACTGAATTTTGCTTTTTTAATACGGTTACGTTCGGGGTCTATGGCAAAATTACGGGCTGTACGAAAATCAGTTTTTTCCAGAATAGTGTTGTCAAATATAGCTTTGCTAAGGTCGCATTCTTTAAAAACAGCGCTTGTCAGGTCTGCCTCGCTAAAATCAGCATCTTGCAACAGGCAGTTAGCAAAAAGGGTCTTCTTTAATTTAAGCTGATAAAAAGATACCAGTTGCATCTGGCAGCCTTCAAATCCAACTTCAAATAAAAAGGGTTCTGCTTTGCTAAAGTCCAGCCCCAGTAATTTACAGTTTTTAAAAACCACATTTTTAAAAGCCGTTGTATAAATATTGGCATTACCAAGGTTACAGTCAGTAAACGTACAATCTGTAAAAACAACACTTTTTAGCGAAGTATTTTCAAAGTTACACCCTGTAAAATTGCAGTTATCATACTCTGCTATGGGCAGGGGTGTGGTGACAAAATTTTGTTTGGCAAAAGTTTTTTCCTCAATAAAATCCATTATCATTTCTTTTTCATAGGAAATTCCACTTCAATCCTATTCCCGCCCTGTGTGCCTGATATAACAGCAAATAATGAATCGTTACTGATTTTGTTATACGTTATTTTCGAAGGAAAGTTGTGTTGCGGATTCTCAAAAATGATTTTATCATTATCAATAGAAGTCATTTTAAACTGTATGGCCTCAGCATTATTTTGATTAGGTACAGTAACGGTAAGTGTCATTTCATTATTTACATCATCAATAACCATAGTTTCAGAAAAAACAGTATCACTGCCCTGTAATGTGTAACTTTTGCCATGAAAAACAGAATCGTTTACTTTACGCCAGGTTTCAGTACTTACATTCCCATCCGCTTCATCGCCCCAGGTTCCCAGGAGCCAGGCCGCTTTTTCCATATCAGGGTGTGCATTATTAGTACAGCCACACAGTACAAGTAAGCAAATCAGTAATGTAAAGGTCTGTTTTTTCATGGTGTTTGTTTTTTTTCGCAATATAGCAAATCAGGCGTAAAAAACGTCACTGCAAAGTTCCATATTAATGGCTGCTCCTGCCATAGTGCCCTGGGCCACAGCAGTACTTACAGCCCGCATGGGTGTACAGCAGTCTCCGCAAGCATACACGCCTTCTATATTGGTTTTCTGCATAAAGTCAGTAATAATATAACCCTGCTCATTTATGCCACAACCAAGCCTTTGGGGTATATCGGTTTGCTGTATACTTTTAGGCCTTACATACAGCGCAGAAAGCGCCTGTTCATTAGCATCCTGCAAAACAATGCTGCCCATATATCCATTTTGGTGGTTTATTTTTACAACAGGGCTTTCCTGTACCGAAATATTATTTTTTTGAAGTTTTTCAAGCTGTTCCGGGGTAAAATCTTTTGGCCCGTTAGTAAAAACAGTAAGCTTTTGGGTAAGGTTGTGTACTAATAAAGCATAATGAAAGGCGGCATCGCCATTAGCCAGAATACCGGTAGCTTTATGTTTATATTCATAACCATGGCAGTAGGGGCAGTGTATGGCCGAAATTCCCCAGCAATCTTTAAGCCCGTTTATAGCGGGCAATTCATCCTTAACCCCTGTAGCAAGCAAAATTTTTGTAGCAGTATAAGTATTCTGCTTTTGTGTGGTTAGTCTAAATCCGTCTGCTACGCGTTCAGCAGAAAGGGCAAGGTCTTCAGTAAACGTTACTGTTTCATAAGCTAAAACCTGTTCTTTTGCCTTTTGGGCAATTTGATAGGGTGTTGCGCCATCATGTGTAATAAAGTTGTGCGAATGTGGTGTAAAACGGTTACAGGGTGTACCACTGTCAATAATCAGTACATTTCTTAACGACCTTCCCAAGGCCATAGCAGCAGAAAGCCCGCTGTAGCTTCCGCCAATAATAATAACGTCAAAATGGCTTTGCATAACGTTGCATTTTATGATTGATGATTTGGCAAATATAGGATAATTTTGTATTATTGCAACATAATTGCATTAAAAATGAAACGAAGAAACACTCCTGCAAAACAAACTGTATTGGATATACTTACCACCGAAGGTTTTGCCTTGAGCCAGGATGTTATTGAACAGAGAGTAAATGGAAGTATGGACCGCGTAACCATATACCGTGTATTGAACCGTTTTTGTGAAGATGGGGTAGTACATAAATTTCAGGCCGATAACGGTAAATATTATTTTGCATTATGCACAGGTTGCAAGGGAGACACACATAACCACAATCATTTTCATTTCAGGTGCCTGGGCTGCGAAAAAGTAGAATGCCTGCCACAGCAGGTTATCATTAGCCTGCCACAAGGCTACCGCATGCACGATTGTAATAGCTGGGTAAACGGTTATTGCGTGGATTGTAAATAATGGAACATAATTTGCTTTACAAACAGTGTATTTACAATCAAAAAAAATTGCGTAATTTTGCGCATCCAAAACTAAGGAGAAATGAGTATGTTAGACAGGCTACAGTATATAAAACAGCGTTTTGATGAGGTGAGCGACCAGGTGATTAACCCTGAAATTATTGCTGACCAAAAACGTTATGTACAGCTAAATAAAGAATATAAAGACCTTAAAGCTCTTGTTGATAAGCGTGATGAATATGTAATGCTTGTTAATAATATTGATGAGGCAAAAGAAATTATAGCAGACGGCAGCGATGCCGAAATGGTAGATATGGCTAAAATGCAATTGGATGAAGCCCAGGACAGGCTACCGCAGCTTGAAGAGGAAATCAAGTTTATGCTGATACCAAAAGACCCGGAAGATGCTAAAAATGTAATGGTAGAGATACGTGCCGGTACCGGTGGCGATGAAGCCAGTATTTTTGCAGGAGACCTATATAGGATGTACACCAAATATTGCGAAGGCCGTGGCTGGAGAACCAGCGTGGTTGACCTTAACGAAGGTACATCGGGCGGGTTTAAAGAGATTGTTTTTGAAGTTACGGGCGAAGATGTTTACGGTACCCTTAAGTTTGAGGCAGGCGTTCACCGTGTGCAGCGTGTACCCCAAACTGAAACCCAGGGGCGTGTACACACCTCTGCTGCCACCGTTATGGTACTGCCCGAAGCAGAAGAATTTGATGTGCATTTAGATATGAACGATGTACGTATCGACTTTTTCTGTTCTTCCGGTCCCGGTGGGCAATCGGTTAATACAACCAAATCTGCCGTGCGTATGACACACATCCCAACAGGGTTGGTGGCACAGTGCCAGGACGAAAAATCGCAGCATAAAAATAAAGATAAGGCTACACAGGTTTTACGATCGCGCCTTTATGAAATGGAGCTTGCCAAAAAGCAGGAAGAAGATTCTGCAAAGCGTAGCTCACAGGTGAGCAGTGGCGACCGTTCAGCTAAAATACGTACCTACAATTATCCACAGGGGCGTGTTACAGATCACAGAATAGGACTAACACTTTATGACCTTGACGGTGTTATGAACGGTAACATACAGAAAGTTATAGATGAGCTGCAATTGGTAAATAATACCGAAAAACTAAAAGAAACAGAAGTGTTTTAATACACTGAAATAACTATAAAAAAGGCTGCCTGAATTTTAGGCAGCCTTTTTTATGTCTGGTATATATATTAGTCACCAAGAATAGTGCTGCGGTGTAGTTTTCCCCAATTTTCAAGCGCACCCATAACATTTGACAGCGTATAGCTGTGTGCCGTCCATGCATATACTACCGTTGGAGGAAAAGTATCATGTACGGTACGCTTTACAAGTTGGTTGGTTTCCAGGTCTTTTAGCTCTTTACTCAAAACTTTATCAGTAATGCCGCCTACTTCCTTACTTAACTCTTTAAAACGCTTGGGGCCACTGCTTAGTGCCACAATTATAGGCAGTTTCCATTTACCACTAAGTACCTCCAGGGCATCTTTAATGGGGCGCATGGCCGCTTTGTGACATTTGGTAAATGGCTGTTGTTCTAAAACATCATTTTTCATTTTGCTGAAATTTAAATAACTATACTTTAGGTTAGTGCTTTCCTAAAGTATAGTACTATCTTTTGTAAAGCAAATATATATAAGTTTGTATAGATTTTAAAACAATATTAATTTAAATATAATACAAAATGATTTTAGTTACAGGTTCAACCGGACAACTGGGTACAGCAGTGGTAAATTATCTGCAGGAAAGGGTTCCCGCTTCAAAAATAGCTGTTTTGGCCAGGGATGCACAAAAAGCACAACATTATGCAGATAAAGGTATTACGGTACGTGTTGGAGATTATCATGATTATGCTTCGCTTGTTACCGCTTTTGAGGGGATAGAAAAAGTGTTGCTTATTTCCTCAAGTGATTTTAATGACCGCGTAGGGCAGCAAATAAATGTTATAAATGCAGCAAAACAGGCAGGTGTAAAACATATTGCCTATACCGGTATTGAAGATAAAGACGCTCATAATTCTGCCACAGGTATACTGGCAAAAGACCATGCTGAAACGGGTGATTATTTAAAAGCTTCAGGGGTAGGGTATACATTGTTAAACAATTCGCTTTATGCCGATGTTATCCCCATGTTTGTTGGAGAAAATGTGCTTGAAAATGGTATATTTTTCCCCGCAGGGCAGGGCAGGGTACCTTTTGCTACCCGTGATGATATGGCACTTGCCGCTGCTGTAGTGCTTACAACACAGGGGCATGAAAATAAAGAATATGCTATTGCTAATGATGAAAGCTTGTCTTTTAAAGACATAGCAGAAATTATTTCAGAAATTACAGGAAAGCAAATTACTTACACCAGCCCTGACGCCGAAACATATAAAAATGTACTTAAAGAAGCGGGTGTGCCGGACAATTTTATCTGGATGCTGTCGGGTTTTGCACAGGCCATAAAAGATAAAGAACTGGAAACCGGAAAAGCCTACCTGAGCAAACTTATTGATAAAAAACCAACTTCGGTAAAAGAGTTTTTAACTCAGGTATATAAATAAATCATATATACCTTAAAAAGAAGTGTTTAGATTTTAATAATCAAGCTGTCTCAAAAGTGTCATTTTGGTTGTCATAACTACCTTTTGAGACAGCTCCTTTTAATATTAGGCTGCAACTTATTTATAGTTTATTTTTGCGGTAGTAAACAAACAACTTTGTAATGACTACCACACAACTTTACAGCGAGATAGTTAAAAAGAAATCTTTTTTAAGTATAGGGCTTGATGTAGATCTGGATAAAATTCCGCCACACCTCCTACAAGCCGAAGACCCAATATTTGAGTTTAATAAAGCTATTATTGACGCTACGCATAATCTTGCAGTAGCCTACAAACCCAATACTGCATTTTTTGAGGCTTATGGGATTAAAGGCTGGCACTCGCTTGAAAAAACTATAGCATATATCAACCAAAATCATCCTGAAATTTTTACTATTGCCGATGCCAAGCGTGGCGATATAGGCAATACTTCTGCCATGTATGCCAAGGCTTTTTTACAGGACCTGAATTTTGATTCTGTTACAGTAGCGCCTTATATGGGTAAAGATAGTGTGGAACCATTTTTGGCGATGCAGGATAAATTTACCATATTGCTGGCTTTAACCAGCAATAGCGGTGCTTTTGATTTTCAAACGAAGGATGCCGGGGGTAAAGAATTATACAAGCAAGTGCTGGAAACCAGTAAAACATGGCAAAACAGCCAAAATTTAATGTATGTGGTAGGGGCTACAAAAGCCGAATACTTTACTGAAATACGCAAAATTATACCTGATAGTTTTATACTTGTGCCTGGGGTTGGTGCACAGGGGGGCAGCCTTGAAGATGTTTGCCGTTATGGCATGAACGATAAAGTGGGGCTTTTGGTAAACTCTTCCCGGGGTATTATATATGCCTCTAAAGGAGAAGATTTTGCAGAGAAAGCGCGTGAAGAAGCTTTGAAGATGCAACAGCAGATGGCACATATTTTAGGATAACTGACACTTTGAATTTGAAACCTGACACCACATTATTTACCGATCAGCTTGGTACTACCATGAGCCTGAATGGCACCCCACAACGTATTATCAGCCTGGTGCCCTCTATAACCGAACTGCTCTTTGATTTGGGGCTTGAGGAGCGCATAGTGGGTATCACCAAATTTTGTGTGCATCCGTACCATTTTAAATCAATCAAAGAGAAAATTGGAGGTACTAAGAAGGTGCATACCGAAAAAATACGGCTGCTTAAACCGGATATTATTATTGCCAATAAAGAGGAAAATACTGAACAGATTGTGAAAGACCTTTCTGCCATTGCTCCCGTATGGGTAAGCGATATTACTACTATTGATGATTTGCTGCAACTGATTGAAGCCTTTGGAAAACTTTTTTCGGTACGTACACAGGCACGGCAGTTAACTGATAAAATTAATTTTGGACTTGCCGACTTTAAGCGGTTTATGCACGGCAGGGAGTGGCAAAGGTCAGCCTATTTTATATGGAAAAACCCCTATATGGCGGCAGGGCATACCACTTTTATAAATGAAATGATGAAGCTGAACCATTTTAGCAATATTTATGAAAATAACGAAGGCAGATACCCTGAAGTAGTAGTGCAGAAAATACGTATTCAGGGCGACCCTGAAATAGTTTTACTCTCTTCTGAACCTTACCCATTTAAAGATGAAGATGCCTTTGAGCTGGGGCGGCATACGCACCACGCTAAAACTGTTTTTGTAGACGGCGAAATGTTTAGCTGGTATGGCAGCCGTATTTTAAAGGCACTTCCATACTTTAAGCTGTTACAGGAAAGAATAAAAGAACCGGTTTAAAAAGTACATAAAAAATGCCGAGACCTAAGCGTTTCGGCATTTTTCTAACTAACCCTAACCAAATGTGAGAAAACTATTTGTTGTATGCAAAGTAGCTAAAAATAATTAAGGTCAACGTTAAAATTGTGTTATATATGTTGTTGGTAATTAAAACTTTAGAATTTATTATCTTGTAAGGCAAATACCCTTTTTAGCAAATCGCTGGTGCGCTCTGATACATCATTACGTATGTCTTTTTCTTCAACCGCTATCATTTTAAACACACCCTCCAATGCTTTATTAGTTACATAATCGGTAAGGTCCGGATTTACTTTTTCTACAAACGGAACCTGATTATAACGCGTTATAATGTTTTTCCAAACAGCATCGGCACCCACCTTATCAAAAGATGATTTAATAACGGGATTAAACTTGGTATATAATTGTGTAGTGGTTTTATTTTGCAGGTATACCGTAGCGGCACTATCACTACCAAGCAATATATTACGGGCATCTGTAAATGTCATATCCTTAACAGCTGTTACAAAAATAGGGGTAGCCTGCTTTACGGCATCTTCCGCAGCACGGTTCATTAGCTTCAGTCCTTCGTCTGCCAGGCTGCCTAATCCTATATTACGTAAAGTATTGTCTACTTTTTGCAATTCGGCAGGCAATAATATTTTCACCATTTCATTTTTATAAAAACCGTCTGTCTGTGTTAATTTGGTTACTTCTTTATCAATACCCTTATCCAGCGCTTCTTTAAGCCCAGCCGCTATTTCTGTATTGCTAAGCACCCCGGTTTGAGGCCATTGAGAAGCGGCTTGCTGTAACTCTGCACAGCCTGAGAATAAAAAACAGGCTGCAAATAGTAGTAAAGTATATTTTTTCATAATTGCTATTTAAATTCGACCTGTAAAACAACATATTTTTTAGGAAACATCTCAATTAATAATTATAAATTTGTCCTAATTTTCTTTTTAAATAATGCACAATACATCAAAACGCAAAATATGCACATACTTATTTTGCTTTATATTTTTATTAAATATACTTTTTACACAAACCTTACAATCTCAAACTACACCAACTGTTTTCCCTACAGATTCTTTGGCGGAAAATTCTCCCGAAGATGGCTCTTTAGGGCATAAGCTGGTTTACGATTTAAAAAGTGTTGCAGGGGGTGTAGGGCATATGTTTACCGGACCTTTACGCTGGGAAAAAGAAGAATTTATCAAGGCCGGCGCATTTGTTGGTGCTTCCGGTTTGTTATTATTGGCAGATGAAGGTGCCTCAAACTATTTTAGTTCACAGGGCAGGGGCATACCGGAGGGCTGGCACCGCTTGGGCTGGTATATGGGTAAACCACAGTATAACTATACTTTTACCGCAGGTGTATACCTAACCGGGCTGGTAACTAAAAACGAAAAAATAAGGCGGACCGGTGTGCTCATTATAGCCGCTGCCACGGCGGGCGGCTTGGTACAAACGGTTACCAAAACTCTTGCAGGGCGTGCGAGGCCTGCAGCTGATAAAGGCAATTTATATTTTAGCCCTTTTAATAACGAGGCAAAATACCACTCATTTCCATCGGGCCATACTATATTATCTACTACGGTGGTATATGCAATTTCAAAGCAATTTACCAACCCGTGGGTGAAAGCAGGTATACTTTCGGTAGGGGTAATAACACCGGCATCACGGCTATGGGATAACGCCCACTGGCTTAGCGATGTTGCTATTGGTGCCGGTATTGCTGTTTTAAGTGTGGAGTCTGTAGACCGCTTTTTAAAAAAGAAAGAAAAATATGCAGCAGACCGCATCACTGACCCCCACCAGAAGAAAATATCGTGGAATTTGAAGCTTGGTTATAACCAGATAGGTATAGTAGGGGTGTTTTAAGTAGGGTATTGAAGGTTAATCCTGCAGGGCAAAAACCTTTTTAAGCAGGTCTGATGTCCGCAATGAAACGTTGGTCCTTATTTCTTTTTCTTCAACTGCTATCATTTTAAATACCCCTTCCAGGGCTTTATTGGTAACATAATCGGTTAGGTCAGGGTTTACCTTACTTACCAGTGGCAGGCTATTGTATTTGGTAATTATTTTTTCCCAGACAGCATCGGCACCTACTTCGCTAAGCGAATTTTTTACCACAGGGCTAAATTTTGTATAAAGCGGTGATGAGGTTTTGTTTTCCAGGTAAACCGTGGCAGAATTATCGCTGCCCATAAGTATATTTTTGGCATCGGTAATGTTCATGCCGGTAATAGCATTGGTAAAAATAGGGGTAGCTTCTTTCACGGCATCTTCTGCAGCCCTGTTGAGTAATTTAACACCTTCATCAGCAAGATCTGCCATCCCCATTTTTCTTAATGTGGCATCAACTTTTTGCAGTTCTTCCGGCAGCAGTATTTTTACCGTTTCGTTTTTATAAAAACCATCAACGGCAGTTAGTTTTGTTACCTGTTCGCTAACACCTTTTTGCAGCGCCTGCTTAAGGCCTTCGCCAATATCGGCATTGCTTAACGTAGAAGTTCCTGTTGCAGCAGAAACTTTGTTTTTTGCTTTATTTACTAAATCTTTAAGCTGTGCATTAGCAGTTGTGCTAATACCTAATAGGATAAGGAAGGGTAATACGATTTTTTTCATGAAATGTTTTCTTACTGTAACACAGTATATTCAAAAACCATTCCGAAGCCAAAGAGGTTACTCTTTATCCAGTACCCGTTTCACTTCTTTTACTACAAGCGGGTACGCAGGATATGTCATTATATGCCCATATCCCTGTAGTTCCAGCAGGGTGGTGTCTTTATGTCCGGCTATTTTCATCATACGCATCATATAGGCATTTTCTTCATAGCGCCCAAGCATTTCCAGTTCCCTGTCACCAGTTATAAGTAAAAGTGGGGGAGCATCGGCACGCACATAATATAATGGGGCATATTCATCTATAACAGGCTGTTTTTCGTCAATGCCATTTTCTTTGCGTACGGTAAAGTGTGTTATACAATGGGGGCTAAGCGGTATAAGCCCTGCTATTTTGTTGGCATCAATATTATGCTTGGCCAGGTATTTTTTGTCGAGCCCCACCATAAGGGCCAGATATCCGCCTGCTGAATGGCCACTGACAAATATTTTATCAGGATCCCCACCATATTGTTTTATATTTTTAAAAGCCCATGCAACAGCCGCCGCGCTGTCTTCTATATAAGCCGGGGCTTTTACATTGGGGCTAAGGCGGTAGCCTACCCCTATAATGCAATATCCTTTATCTTTTAATCCTTCCGGTATTTCTTTAGAGCCGCTGGTAATGCCCCCACCGTGAAACCATACAATAGTAGCAAAGTTTTTTTTGTTGGCAGGGTAGTATATGTCTAATACACATTGTTTGGCTTTGTAGGCATCATTTTCATATTCAGAATCAGGGTAGTAACGTATATCTTTTTTGATATCGTACTCTGATTTTTGAGCAAAAGTAAGGGCAGTAGAACAGGTAACTAATAAAAGTAAAAGGATTTTTTTCATGGTAGTGTAAAATTAAACAATGGCTAAAATAATTAATTATGCGTAAAAAAAGCAGGCTTAAATGACCTGCTTTTTTAATAGATTAAAGATCAGCTATTTATTTAATAACTTTTGCTTCATCCAATTGTTCTAAAAATTCAAGAACATCTTCTACGGCATTTACCTTATATTTTGCGGCCGTATTACCCGGACCTACTTTAATGGTATATTCATTAGCATCTGTCATCATTTCAAACAGGTCTTCATCAGTTTTATCATCGCCAATAGCTATAGCAATATCATAATCGCCGCATAAAATCCTGCTTTTGCAAGTTGTGCCTTTATGTGCCATAAAATGTTTTACCTCAATTACTTTATTGCCATCAATAATCTGGGTAGGGGTGTTGTACAGATGATTTTTGAGCAAGGCCAGCAACTCTCTGGATGTTAAAAACCCTTGTTCTTTTTCTACATTTCGGTAATGCCATGCTACACCAAATTCTTTTTCTTCAATAAAACTTTCGGCATTACGATCTACGTATTCATCCATAATTTCAATTACCTGCTGTTTCCATGCAGGGCTACCACTAATTATAGGTTCCCATTCGCCGTCGGTTTTAATATATCCACCATGTTCGGCTACCATGCCTATCGGCAGGTGCCCCATATATTTTTCAAGAAAATCTTTATTTCTGCCACTTACTATCCAAACATCATTTTTTGGATTGTTAGCCAGTGAATTAAGCAAGTCAAGTGTATTTTCACCGGGTATGGCCATTTCAGGTTTTGGCTGTAGACCCACCAGCGTACCATCAAAATCAAGTAGTAAAAGGCGTTTTCCGGCAGTATTAAATTTGTTGACCAATTCTTTTTTAACCCCCTCAACAAGAGGTTGTGCTTTGTTGTCGTGATCGTGCATATCTATAGTATCTGTTAAAAATCGTGTCGCCCAGCGAAAAACATCATGTTTTGCAAGGTATTTTTGCATGTGGCGCATGCGCTTTTCCTGTTGTTTTTCATCCATATCTAACGCTTGTGCAATTCTGTAACCGGTAAGCTCCTTGTCAAAAGGGTTAATAGCAATAGCTTCCTGCAACTCTTTAGAGGCTCCGGTCATAAGGCTAAGCACCAATACACCTCTTAAATCTTTTCTGGAGGCTACATATTCTTTGGCTACAAGGTTCATACCGTCACGAACGGGAGATATAAGTGCTACATCGGCACTGGTATAAAGAGCAATGAGTTTATCAAATTCAACCGACTGGTATTGGTATACTACGGGACTCCATTTGTAGTTACCCATTGCACCATTAATACGGCCCACACTTTGCTCTATCATACTTTTACGTTCGCCGTATTTGGTAATTTCTTCACGCGAAGGCACAATTACCAGTAAAAAAACCACTTTTTCGCGCCACTCAGGATATTTCTTTAAAAAACTTTCGAAAGCAGAGAGCCTGTTGTTTATACCTTTTGTATAATCAAGCCGGTCAACCGAAAATATTATTTTTTTATCCTGGTATAGTTCGCGTATTTCACTTCTTAGTTTAGCAACTTCTGGTTTATCATACGCATTATGGAACTTTTCAAAATCTATACTGATAGGATAAGAGCCAATGCGGGTACGGTGGGTATCTTGCGAAAACACAAAGTTGCGGTGCGATAGCCCCAGTAATTTCTCTACACATTCTGTAAAGTGTATAACATTATCCCATGTATGGAAACCGGCCAGGTTACTGCCCAGTATACCTTCCAGTATATATCTTTTTGCCTTACTGGGCAAAATCCGGAATATTTCAAAATTAGGGAATGGTATATGTAAAAAGAAACCTATCTGGGCATCGGGCAACAACTTGCGTAACAGTTTTGGCAAGCCCATAAAGTGATAATCATGTACCCAGATCAAATCGCCCGGCTCATAAATTTCACTTACCCTTTTTGCTACAATTTCATTTGCGCTTTTATAGGCCTCAAAAGCAGCTTCATTATATTCCATATAAGAGGGAAAGTAATGAAACATTGCCCATAGTACGGAATTACTGAAGATGTTATAAAAATTACGATTAAGCCTCCTGTCAAGATATACAGGCTCAATTTCAAAATTGCCCTCAAATTCGTTTTTATGGTTTTCCCAGGTATTGCGGTCAAAATCAGCAATACCTACCCAGGTAAGCTTTTGTTCGCTTTTTTGGGTATAAGATAATACAGCAGTAGCTAATCCTCCTGAACTTGGGGTAAAAACAGTTTTTGTATTTTGCTTTTTTACTGACAGGGGCAACCTGTACGAAATGTTTATAATTTTCATGTATGGCTAGCAGCCTGAAGGGTAAGGTGAGCCTAAGCAGGCCATTACTCCAAATTTACTAAACACATTCCACTCTGTAAGTTTATAAAATGTTACTTAACATTTTTTTATATATGTTTTGAGGATAGTATAATTATTATAGGTAGAGAATGTTAATTTGACAACTACTCATTTCCTTTCTTTCCATTTTTAAATTTAACTTTTTCAACTATTGGGGTTTGCTGCTTTTTGGCAGGTGCCTTTTTAGCCGCAAAAGGTTTATTGCTTTTTGAAGGCGTATTTTTAGGGCTGTTAGTACGGGTTATTTGTGCTTTATGGGCAGCAATAACTTCTTGGGGATTTTTTGGATCATCTTTGGTGCCCCTTAAATGTATAATAAGGCCGTTTAAGAAATTGCGTAATACCTGGTCGCCACACTCCATGTAATTAGGGTGATCCTGTTTACGGAAAAATGCCCCCAGTTCAGCTTTTGAAATCCTGAAATCAACCAGTTCCAATATTTCCACTATCTGGTCATCCCGCAGTTGCAGGGCTACCCTTAATTTTTTAAATATATCATTGTTGTTCATAAAAAAACTTTTTGCAAAGGTAACAAGAAAGAAGATGCCGCGGACTATTATGGCATTGCTTAGCGGGTTTTAATGGGGCATATTGGCATATAAAGCATAAAAAAATAATAAGGTTTATATAAAGCCTTGTTTATTAACAGTAAAAAAGATATTTTTAGATAAAAATAATCTTGCATGAATACTTATGAAGAAAAATTAAGCCTTCTTTCTGAAATGATTGCTTTTGCAAGAATTGACGGAAAAGTGAATGAACGCGAGCTTAGGTTCCTGAATATAGTAGCCTCTCAGCTACGTGTCGAAAAAAATGCGTTTGAAAGCCTTTTCAGTCATCCTGCCGAAAAGAAAATTATAAAATCAGAACATCAGCGTATATTACAATTTTACAGGCTCGCACTACTTATGCATGCCGATGGGGTATTGCATGATAACGAACAGGTTGCCATAAGGGAAATGGGTATAAATATGGGGTTGAGCCCTTATGCTATGAAAGGGGTATTGCAGGAAATGCAGCGTAGCCCAAGCGGCCTTGTTGACCCGGAAATTATGCTGGCCTTATTTAAGGCACAACAAAATTAGCCGTTTTTAATATGCACATTAAGGTCTGATTTATCTACCAACTGGAAGGTGGCTGATGCAAACTTAACTGCGCCATTAGTAGCATCAACATCTTTTAAAATATGGGTAAATATGTTGGTTTTTGTAACCCGCCTCTTTTTATAATCTACTACATAGCGTAATGTAAATTCAACCCAGTTATCATTGGCAATTAATGATACCATAGGCTCGGTAAGTGCATCCTCAAGCCGGTATTTTCGCTGTAGCTTGTTCCATTTTTCATGCGATTCTTCGGGTAAGCTGCCTACAACTTCAATTCCTGCCTTTAATAAAATTTCTTTTGCAAGGTCATAATTACTGCCATATTGTATGGGTACTTTAAGTTCATCCCATAAAAAAGGAAAATCTCCTGAATAATTAAAAACCGGCTCTTTAAATACAAAGCTATTGGCAATAAGTACTATTCTCCCGTTATACAGGTCGCCATCAACCCATTGACCGGTTTCCATAAGGGTAGTGCGCAATACGCCAATATCCATAACATCACCTTTGGTACCGCCAAGCTGCACACGGTCTCCCGTTTTATAAAATCCGCCAAACATTATGGCCAGCCAGCCAGCAAATGACGCTATAACTTCTTGCAGGGCAAATGCAATGCCTGCCCCGGCAACCCCAAAAGCTACAGTAAGCCCCCCCAGTTTATCGCTAAAAACAATTGTTATAAGTACAATAGTAAGAAAGTAGCCTAAAAAATGGGCAAATTTACGGGCACGGTACCGGTTGCTGTTCTCTTTTATCTTAGAAAAAAGGCCGCGCTGTATTATTTTTATTATAAACCAAATTATTCCGATACCTACGCACAAAACGACTATTTTGGCAATAGTAGGGTTGTTAATGATATGTTGTATCTGTTCTTCCATTATGAATCGCCGTTGTGTATAACCCGTTGTGGGAATGGGATTGTTATGTTGTTTTGGGCAAACATTTTAAAAATACGTACCCTTAATTCGCTTTTGGCATTTTCTACCCTAAAAACATCTTCTACCCAAAAGTAAACAGAGAAATTAAGCGATGAATCGCCAAAATCTGTAAAGCGTACAAAAGGTTCGGGGTTAGAGAGTACACCGGGTTCTTTTAAAGCAGCCTCTTTAAGCAGCTGCATCACTAAATCTACATCAGATGAATAATCAACCCCAACAGATACTTCAAACCTTGAGGCAAGTATATTGAGTGTCCAGTTAATAAGTTCATTGCGGGTAAGTATGGTGTTTGGGAGTATGATGTATTTATCATCCCGGGTAAGTACTGTTGTGGTACGCAGGTGAATTTCCTGTACGGTACCTACAATGCTATTTACCTCTATTACATCGCCTACCTTTACGGTATTATCTATAAGTATAATTACGCCTGAAATATAATCGCTGAACAGATTTTGTATACCAAGACCCAAACCAACAAGCAGTGCCGCCGAACCTGCTAAAAGCACCGAAAGGCTAAAACCAAGTATTTGTAATGAAAGCATAATAACCACTACCAGCATTACATATTTTACGAGCATGTAAATAGAATACTGCTTGGCTTTATCAAAGCTTTTTACCTTGTAAATACTGCGTTTTATAAACTTTAACAGCAGCATTATAAGGATTAAGAAAATAATAAGCGTAATAACCGAGCTTACTTTTATAGGTATATTACTAATGGTTATAAGTGTATAATCTAAAAAATGCCTGATACCGGCATCTTTAAAAATATCATTATCAATAACCTCATCCATTTTACGTATACGTTTAGCGTAAATATACTAATTAATTTTCTTCTTTGATAAGCCATTGATAGGCAGCTATAAACTGTTTACGCCACAGTTTTTCATTATGGTGGCCATTATGAACTATTTTTTTACACAGCTGCTTTGGATTTGCGACCCGCTGTAAAACAAGCTTTTCCATTTTTTCAATATCAGGTATCATGGCCTGGCTTTCGTGGTCACCTGCCATAAAATAAATGCGGCCTGTTATTTTATCAACCTCTTTGATAAGTTCATAAATTTCATCACTAAACCAAAAAGAAGGTGAGAATACTCCGGCATTACCAAAAACATCTGGGAATTTCAGCAAAGCATAAAACGAGATAAGGCCCCCAACAGAACTGCCAAAAATAGTAGTATGCTCTTTTTCCGGCAGCGTTAAAAAGTGCCCATCCACATAAGGTTTGAGTGTATGTATTATAAAATCAAGGTAATCATCAGCATGGCCACCACCATATTTTTCGTTTTTGTATGGTGTCATTTCATCAATACGGTGGGTACTGCCCCCATGTTCAATGCCAATTACAATAGCGTTGCCGTGCAGGTCATTCAGTTTTTCTTCGGCGTGCCAGTCGCGTTTGTGCGATTCGGCATGGTTAAAAACATTTTGCCCATCGTGCATATATATAACCGGGAAACCATTTTGGCTTTTATTATAAGTATAGGGAAGGTATACCCAAATTGTTTTAGTGCGCCCGAGTTGGGGTGCTTCTATTGTAAATTCTTCTACTGTGCCTATCTCTTTATTTTTCATTGTCCACAACCCTATGGGCGTAACTGTTTTTGTGTTTTGCTAATAATAGCTAATTTATTAAACCCGGATTGGCAAGGCAATAAGGAGTCTCTAGTTTTATTAAAAATATAACAGTTGGTAAATAAACCTTTAGTGACTTTTGTAAGGTCATCCCTTTTAAGGATAAGAGTATCATTGTCTAATTGGTATGTGCCTTTAAAAGCATCTTTCCATTCTATATATCTCTTAACTGCGTAAAACTGGTTGTTGCCATATAAGTTTATATGGCCACTGGTTATATCCATATCACCAATTTGAGCATATATAACAGGTTTAGAAAATAGTATACCGTCTTCTGCATTTTCCAGTACATAATATGAACCAAAGATTATGGCACTAATTACAAC
This sequence comes from Flavobacterium rhizosphaerae, assembly GCF_046000445.1. Taxonomy (NCBI): domain Bacteria; kingdom Pseudomonadati; phylum Bacteroidota; class Flavobacteriia; order Flavobacteriales; family Flavobacteriaceae; genus Flavobacterium; species Flavobacterium rhizosphaerae. The sequence continues at coordinate 28,350 of NZ_JBELPZ010000024.1, forward strand.
AGGCTTAAAATCAAAGCGCCGCTTTTTAGATAACCAAGATACCAAATCATCAATAAGTATAAATAAAAGGAGGAATATGAATACAGCGGCAAATAGTATGAAGAGGAATCATTGTACCATACCCTCCTGAAAGTCGCCTGTTTTTACAAGAGGCCACAATGCAAGTATGCCAAATAGTAATAAAAAGGCATTGCGCTTGTAGTTTTTACTGTATTTGTATGGTTTCATTTAGTAATTAGCAATTAGCTTTTACATTCAGAATTATCAACTAACAACCATCAACTGACAACCAACAACCAAATCAATCCTGCTTAAAATTAAACGGCGGAGCTTTGTAATCTTTATCTAAATAACTAGTAGGGATGGTGGTATGATTGCCATCGCGGGCAGCACGGTAGTGGGGCGAGAGTATTTCTATACCAGCCTCATTAAAAGTGTCTTGAATGTTTTGGTGCAGTTGGCTGTATATGGTGGCCTGCTTGTTGGCCTCGCGTGTGTAGGCATTTATCTGGTAGGCTACATAAAAATCTTCCAGGCTGGTTTGCAATACAAAAGGGGCATGCTCTTTAACCAGCAGGTCGGTACGGTTGGCGGCTTCAATCAGCGCGGCATGCACGTCTTTCCACGGTACATCATACCCAATGGTTACGGTAGTGTGAATTATAAGTCCTTTGGTAAAAGTATCACTACTGTAGTTTATAGTGTGGCTGTTCATTACGGTTGAGTTGGGTATGGAAATAATCTCATTTTTTATAGTACGGATACGCGTTACCAGCAACGATTTTTCTATCACATCTCCCGATACATCGCCAATTTTAACCCTGTCGTTCAGTTTAAAAAGGCGCATATAGGTTAGCACTATACCCGCCACAATATTGGAGAGCGACCCCATAGACCCAAACGTGAAAAGAAATCCTAAAAACACCGATACGCCTTTAAATACAGGGGAATCGCTGCCCGGAAGGTAAGGAAAAATGACAATAAGCATGAAAGCGATAATAAGTACGCGTACTATCTGATACGTAGGACTTGCCCAGTCCGGGTAAAAACCGGTTATATGCAGGTCGCCACGCTCAATTTCATTTTTCAGGAAACGGGCAAACTTCAGCACATAACGGAAAACAAAAACAATAACGATTATAGTGATAAAGTTGGGCAGGTAATGCCAAAGCCCCACCGCTATTTTACGCACCGGGGTAAGTATGTAACTAAATAACGCTTCGGCAAAATTTTGTGTCCACGGAAAAATTCCAAACAATATAGGCAATGCAATATATACCAGTAAAAGTATAACCAGCCACTTAACCAATGTATTGGCTATAAGTAGTACCCGTATCTGCTGGTCGGCATCAAAAAGGTTATAATTTTTTATGGTGATGCCTTTAAGCCGCTTGCCTTTTTGCTGCTGTATTTTTACGGCTGTCCAGCGGAAAAGCCTGTTGGAGTATCTGATAATAAACACCAATACCAGTATTACCAGTATGGCAAGACCAATTTCTTTTGCAAGGGTAATAAAGCTGGTTTCATCCTTATAATGCATTACGGCAGTGCCTATAAGCTGCTGATATTTTTTAGCGAGTGCCTGGCGGTTGGTGTTGTTCCACAGGGCATCGTTATCGGATATGCTGATGATGATGCTTTCGCCATCGGTAACATCTGTAGTAGCGTCAGAATCCTGGACTTTAAGGGAATCTGCCGTAAAAGTATATTTCTCGCCGAGATTATGGATGCGTTCTGATATAGCCTCGGCGCGGTCTTTAGCAGAAAAACTGCCCAGTTTGCTGTAAATAGTAAACAGGGTATCATTAAAAAAACCATGTACTGGGTACCCTTTACTCGTGGCGCGGAGCGAATCTATACGTGCTTTTTTCTCAGCCAGCCGGGCAGAATCACGGCTGTTTAAATTTTCAAGTTCTTTTTGGAGCTGCTCTTTTTTTAGGTTATCGGTTGTTTTAAGCGACTGTAACTGTGCTTCAAGCCCTGCTTTTTTAATCGAGTCGGCAATGCGCTGCTTTTCCAGCGTGGTAAGCCGGGTTTTGTACTCTTTAATGTTTACGGTATTTATAGAATCGGTTTTCTGTGCAGTAGCAGTAGTATCTGCCTTTGCCTGAGAAAACACACTAAAAGGTAGTGTTACAAAAAACAGCAGGGTTAACAACCTGTAAAAATTGCTCATGGTTTTGCCAAATTTACAGGCAAGTTAGTAAAAAGCTGCCGATTTTTAAATAACCGCCCTATTTTGCGTTTTCATCTACCTCAAAAATACCGAAAACATTGTTATCTACATCTACAAAATAACCCTGCCAGCAACGGCCGGGTACGGCAATTTTGGCATGGCAACGGTGCTGCCGTTTTGGGTAATTATGGCTGCCATAGCATCAAAATTTTCTACAATAAATGAGCAGGTAAAGGCATTGGTGCCATACTCCATAGGCGGGGTTTGCATAGGGCGTTTTAGTATGCCGCCAAACATATTTTCGGTTTCTATGCGGTAATACTCTATAGGGAAGTTTTCTTCTTTTACAAAGTTCCACCCAAAAACCGCTTTATAAAATGCCACTGCTTTGGGTACATCTGTAGCCTGGATTTTAAAGTAGGAGAGGGTGTTCATGATAATTTTGAATTAATTTTCTTCTATTTCTTCTAAAAAAGACACTAATAAATCTTCAAAGTCAATATCATTAATATTTTCATATTCTTTAAATATTTCTTTTGCCTTCACACCATTATGATCCTCAAAATTAATAAATATGCCATCTGAACTTTTATCGTAGTTAGATGTAATATCTATATAATATACCATCTTATGATATTGAATCATTATTTCTAATTCAAATTTTAATTGAAAAGGCTCTTCATTTAAAGTTTCTTTAATTAAGTCAATATGAATATCGCTATTATGTGCTATTTTAAAAAGATTGGACTTAATTTTATTAGCTGAATGTTTAAAATTTTCTATGAAATTTTCTTTTTTTATATTTTCTAATATATTTTGTCTTTTTGCTTCTTCTTGAAAATTGAGCAACTCTTTCTCTTTTCGATCAATATAATTGTTTAGCTTTTTCATATAAGATTATATTTAATTTAAATTTACTCATTACGACATACATATTTATTAATTTAAATAATTTAAACCTTCTCCTGTAGCTCTTTAATTTCATCGCGTAGTTTGGCGGCCTGCATAAAGTCCAGTTCTTTGGCGGCTTTTTCCATGGCTTTGCGTTTGTCGCGTATCAGCTTTTCTATATCGCCTTTTGCCATATAGGTGGTGTCCGGTTCGGCAGCGGCTTTTACGGTATTGTCATAATGATACTCACTAATCGGGCTGCGCGATAGAGAGTTATTAATTTTCTTGGCAAGGGCTTTGGGTTCTATACCGTTGGCTTTATTGTAACTGGCCTGCTTTTCGCGGCGGTAATTGGTTTCATCTATGGTACGCTGCATGCTGTCGGTAATCTTATCGGCATACATAATGGCCTTACCGTTAACATTACGGGCGGCACGCCCCACGGTTTGCACCAGTGAGCGCGTACTTCGCAAAAAGCCCTCTTTGTCGGCATCCAGTATGGCAACTAATGATACTTCGGGCAAATCAAGCCCCTCACGCAACAGGTTTACCCCGATAAGCACATCAAACAGGCCTTTTCGTAAATCCTGCATAATTTCTACACGTTCCAGTGTATCTATCTCACTGTGAATGTAGCGGCAGCGTATGGCCACTTTCGTCAGGTATTTGGCAAGCTCTTCGGCCATGCGCTTGGTAAGTGTGGTTACCAGTACCCGTTCGTCAAGCTCTACACGCTGGTGTATTTCCTCAATAAGGTCGTCTATCTGGTTCAGGCTCGGGCGTATTTCAATAATGGGGTCTAACAGCCCTGTTGGGCGTATAACCTGCTCTACATACACACCGTCGCTTTTCTGCATTTCATAGTCAGCCGGGGTGGCGCTAACATAAACAACCTGGTTTTGCAAGGCCTCAAATTCCTCAAACTTCAGGGGGCGGTTATCCATAGCCGCTGGCAGGCGGAAACCGTATTCTACAAGGTTTTCCTTACGGCTGCGGTCGCCACCGTACATGGCATGTACCTGGCTTACGGTTACGTGGCTTTCGTCAATTACCATTAAGTAATCTTTCGGGAAGTAATCCAAAAGGCAGAACGGGCGTGTGCCGGGAAGCCTGCGGTCAAGGTAGCGGGAGTAGTTCTCAATCCCCGAGCAATACCCTAATTCGCGTATCATCTCCAGATCAAAATTGGTGCGCTCTTCAAGGCGTTTTGCCTCAAGGTGTTTGCCTATTTCCTTAAAATAATCTACCTGCTTTACCAAATCCTGCTGTATCTCCCAAATGGCGCCCTGAAGCACGTCGGGGCTGGTAACAAACATATTGGCGGGGTAAATATTCAGTCGGTCATATCGCTCAATTACCTGTGCATTGGTTTTGTCAAACGCTTCTATTTCTTCAATTTCATCACCAAAAAAGTGTATTCGGAACGGATCATCAGCATAGCTCGGGTAAACTTCTACTGTATCACCCTTAATACGGAAAGTACCGGGCAAAAAGTCGGCTTCGGTACGCGAATATAAACTTTGTACCAGCCTGTGCAGTAATTTGGTACGGCTAATAACCTGCCCACTATGTAAGTCGATGACATTTTTCTGGAACTCTACCGGGTTACCAATACCATAAAGACAGGATACCGATGCCACTACCAGTACATCGCGCCGCCCTGAGAGCAGGGCAGAGGTAGTGCTGAGGCGCATTTTTTCAAGCTCATCGTTTATGGAAAGGTCTTTTTCTATATAGGTGCCAGAAACCGGGATATAGGCTTCGGGCTGGTAATAGTCGTAATACGACACAAAGTATTCTACCGCATTGTTGGGGAAAAACTGCTTAAACTCACTATACAGCTGTGCCGCAAGGGTTTTATTGTGTGCCAGCACCAAGGTAGGCTTTTGCACCTCCTGAACCACATTAGCCATTGTAAAGGTTTTACCCGAGCCGGTTACCCCGAGCAGGGTCTGGTATTTATCTCCGTTTACTATTCCGTTGCTGAGTTGCTTTATGGCTGTAGGCTGGTCGCCTGTTGGTTTATAGTCTGATACTACCTGAAACTTCATCTTCTTTCGCTTTTATACAAAGATAGTGATTTACGGTGTGAGTTATTAATGCAGTTAATAGTAAAACTAACTGATTACGATATATATGTTAACGTTAGCACTATCCATTTTTACCTTTTAAAAGCAAGATTTTTGGTATCTTTACGGCCTATGATGTCTAAAAAATGTAAATATGCAATAAAAGCGCTTATTGTTCTTGCCAAAAGCTACGGCCAGGGCAATTTATTAACCGCTGATATAGCTGCTTCACAAAATATTCCTAAAAAATTTCTCGAACAAATACTGCTTGTACTCAAACGGGCAGGCTTTGTAGGCAGCCAGGCCGGATATGGGGGAGGGTATTTCCTCTTAAAAGAACCGGCTACTGTAACCGTAGCCGATATACACCGCCTTTTTGATGGTGCAATAGCGCTTGTACCCTGTGTAGCGGTTGACTTTTACCAAAAATGTGCAGACTGTGATGATGAGGTTACGTGTACCATGCGAAGGGAGTTTATGAAAATTAAGGAAGAAACACGTCATGTAATGAAAATGACAAGCCTCAAGTCTTTTCTGGAGGACTAATAATACAGTTAAAAATTTTAAAAGATAAATTCTATCGTATTGGTAGAATTTATATATTAGCCAAAATTTTTAACCGATGACTGCCAATTATAAAACAACACATTTACCCAAGCCATTTTTTTTGGTAACTAATTCTACTAATTTGGTAGAATTTATTCCATGTTTGATTTTTATGGTACTTTTTACTTTTAAGGCACATGCACAGGAGCCGGTTGCAGATACGGTAAATCGGGCTACTGAAGTAAAGAATGAACAGCCCCGGGCCTCTTATTACGTTGAGGCCGGATCTTATGGTACCAAACGGGAAACCGATCCTCCTTCTTATGTCAGAAATTTGGGTATTTCCGGGCTTGCAGACGGCATTAACTGGCTTGATGCCGGGCTGGACTACAGGGTGCGCAGCGAGTACAGGAATAATGACATCCGCAGGCCGGATAGCTTTAGCGATGATTATCCTTTTCTTCTTAAAGGGAAATTTTATATCGGCATAAAAAATATTATTGACCCGTTACGTCTGGTACTGGAGATGCAGGATAGCGACAGGCTTAACAGCAAGTATCCTTTAGACAACCGTGATGTAAACAAGCGCGAAATGATTCAGAGTTTTGCCGAACTGTATTTTAAAAAAGCATTAGGAACTGATGATTTGGGTAACAACCGTCCTTTTATGATTCGCTATGGCCGACAGGCTTTTGAGTTTTTAGACAGGAGGCTCATAGGCCAAAACCTGTGGCGAAATACTACCAATAACTTTTTGGGGTTTCGTGCGGCACTGGGGCAGGATAAAAATGACTGGCAAATAGACCTGTTGGCACTCCGCCCTATAGTAAGGGTAATAGACGACAGGGATTATGCTGATAACGACCGTCAGTTTGGCGCAGCTATTGGGCACTGGAGAAAATGGTCTGAAATTATAACTATTCAACCCTATTACATGGGGCTTAAACAGGACAGGCGAATTGGATACCGCATGATACACTCCCCCGGTATACGCCTTTATGGCTGGGTATATAATACAGGGTGGAATTATGATGTGAGTTATACCTACCAGTTTGGCGATGATGGCGATAATAGGCAGGATGCTTTTATGGCAACAGCCGAAGTAGGGTATAAATTTAAAAAACAGGCCTGGAAGCCAAGGGTAAGTTTATTTTTTGGCTACGTAACAGGAGATAAAAACCCTGATGACAAGGTTACCAACAGGTTTGAACGCTTTTATGGGTTTGCCCGGCCTTGGTCTTCCGATGATTATATTATTCCGGAGAACGTAGTAACACCTAAATTAAAAGTAGAATTTGAACCTGTAAAAGGGGTAAAAGCAGATATGGGATATAGCTTTTACTGGCTGGCCAGCGTTACCGACCGCTTTAATAACTTGCTTGCGGGAGAAAATAACCGTGATAAGACCGGACAGAGCGGAACATTTCTCGGACATGGGTTTGACTCGCGTATTCAGTTTAAGCCTGTAAAATTTATTGACCTGAACATGGGGTACATGCATTTTACCACAGGAGAATTTGTGCAAAACAGGCAAAATGTAGCCAATGGCGACCATGCCAATGCCTCCAATTTTGCTTACCTGGAAATTACCCTTAACGCACTTGATATTTTTATAAACCCCAAAAAATAGATTGTTAATCCCGTTAAAATTAAAACAAAATGAAAAAAGTAATTACCCATGCCTTTGCAGGTGTTTTACTGGCAGGTACACTGTTTTCCTGTAGCCCAAAGGAGAACCAAAAAGAAGTAGCAACTGCCGGAAAAATTGAAGGCACCATAACCATGAGTGGCGCGTTTGCGTTATACCCATTGGCAAACATTTGGGCAGAGGAATTCCGTAAGGAATATCCCGATGTAAAATTTAATGTTTCTGGCGGCGGCGCAGGAAAAGGCATGACCGATATGCTAAACGGTGCAGCTGATATTGCCATGTATTCTAAAGAAATAAGCAAAATAGAATCTGACCAGGGTGCTTATGGTTTTGCGGTTACAAAGGATGCTGTGATACCCACAATTTCTGCTAATAACCCTTTGCTGGCACAACTTAAGTCAGAGGGTATGACACGTGAAGAGTTTAGTACACTATTTCTTAAAGATGGTAAGCATAATTGGAAAAAATCGTCTGAAAAGGTAAATGTATATACCCGTTCTGATGCCGCCGGGGCAGCCGAAACGTGGGCAAAATACCTTGGTGCCAAAGCCCAGGAAGAACTTAAAGGGGTAGCGGTTTTTGGAGATCCGGGTCTTGCAGATGCCGTAAAAAAAGACAAAAACGGCATAGGGTATAATAATGTTATTTATGTTTATGATATTACTACCGGTAAAAAATATGATGGCCTTGAGGTAGTACCTATTGATGTTAACGGAAACGGAAAAATTGATGCCGAAGAAAACTTTTACGGCTCTTTAAGTGATGTCGCCAAAGCAATTGCAGACGGCAGGTATCCCTCGCCGCCGGCGCGCGAACTTTTTCTGGTAACTAAAGGCAAGCCCACTTCGCCCGCCGTAAAAGCATTCCTTAACTGGGTGCTAACCAAAGGGCAGGATTTTGTAACATCTAACGGCTATATTTTGCTGGAAAAAGACAATATTGAAAAGCAAATACAAAAACTCTAAGCCATGCCCGGCGTTAGGTATATTGTAGAGTACATCCGCAAATGGTGGATGCTCTTAACCCTGCTGCTTATTTTTATATTGCCATTTGCCATTGGGGCTTCGCTCATCTATAAATCCTGGCCCATTATATCCGGCTCAGTTTTAGGGAGTGCCCTCTTCGGTTCAGAGTGGATGCCCATACAGGGTAAATTCGGGCTATGGCCTTTCATTGTCAACTCTGTTATAATTACACTAACAGGATTGCTATTAATGACTCCCGTATGCCTTGCAGCGGCAATTTATATTACCCAGTTTGCACCCTTATGGGTAAGGCGCTTATTGCGGACAGTAATAGATATTTTAGCAGGCATACCCTCGGTTATCTTCGGGCTTTGGGGTATTATAACCATAGTACCCATAATATCAGGATGGGCAGTACGGGCCGGTGCAGAAAATGCCACCGGTTATTCCGTTTTGGCCGCCGGGATGGTGATTGCAGTAGCTACCATACCCTATGTGCTTAACATGCTTATTGAATTATTTGAAGCTGTTTCTATGGAGTTGATGGAAACAGGCCTTGCTATGGGTGCCAGTAAATGGCAAACCATACGGGATGTAATTATGATAAAAATACGGCACGGCATAATAGCATCTTTTACACTTGGGGTAAGCAAAGCTTTTGGCGAAACCATTGCTGTGCTCATGGTAGTGGGCAATGTTATACAGATACCCAAAAGTGTTTTTGACTCTGGTTATCCGTTGCCTGCGCTACTGGCTAACAATTATGGCGAAATGATGTCGATACCAAATTATGATGCGGCCCTTATGCTATCCGCATTGGTATTGCTGGTTATTGTAATCCTCTTTAATTACATCGCCCATAAAGTAATAGGGCATTATCACCTTAAAAGCAGCTAACCATGAGTAAAGGTAAATATATTGAAGAAAATATAGTAAAAGGCATAACCCAGTTGCTTACGGCGGTTATAGCCATAGTTCTTTTCAGCATCATCTGGGGCATCTTTGCCAAAGGGCTCCCGGCATTAAGCTGGCAAATGTTAACAGACGTACCGCATGGCGGATATTACTTTGGTAAAGAAGACGGCATACGAG
>NZ_JBELPZ010000025.1:0-34283 GCF_046000445.1 Flavobacterium rhizosphaerae
GTCAGGTCAAACTCCGCCAAACCGTCCGTGTCATCGTCGCAAACCTCTAAAGCCGTAGAAGGTACTAAAACAGGGGCGGCTTCAATAGTGATGGTTGCTGTACTGCTACCTCCCTCAATGCAGTTATCAGGATCAGATTCTATCGTATAAGTAACGGTATAATCTCCCAAAGTACTAACTGCAGGATCAATTTCTCCCGTAGCAGGATCTATCACAAGTCCATTCTCAGAAGAAAATGTACCTCCGGTTGTAAATTCCGGTGCGGTTTGTGGTGTTACATTACCTGAACCGGCACAAACAGCTGCAGGCAGGGTAAAATCTGTTACTGCAGGCTGGGCATCTGTTACAGTTATTATTACGGGGGAGGCCACACTTTCACAACCTTCAGGTGTTGTCTGGCTAACATAATAAGTATACGTACCTAACACAGATGTATCAGGCACTGGTCCATCTCCTGTAAAAATGACGCTATACCAATTTAAGGTATTACCCGGATCCGGGTCTACCACAATAGGTGAAGCTTGCTGGCCTAAACAATAAGTTATATCTGCAACCTGAATTTCTGCCGGTTCCGCACCTGTAAAGGTTACTTCCAGCGTACTGGTACAATAGGCAGTAGTCCAGTCAAAATAATATAGTCCTGCAGCACCAAAACCAGATATGGTAGTATCATTAGCTGAGGGGTCTGCTATAACCGTGGGCGTAGGATTTGCAGCATGTGCCGTCCATATGCCTGAACCGGCTGCAGATATATCAAGTACCAGTTCACCACAGTTCATATATGCAGGATTATCAGATAAAATCCCATTATCAGCAGTAAAAGTAATAGCATCTAAAAAGTTACCTACACTGTTACTACCCCCGGCACTTGACACCGACTGAAAAAGGAAACGGGTAACTGTTTGCCCGGCCGGCACTGTATAAGTACCTGTATTATAACTCCAGGCTGTTGTACCGGTACTTACAGCCGGGCCAACATTTACGTAAGGCCCACCCGGTGGTCCTGCCTTAAGCTGGCAGGTATCTACACCCTGGCGGCCATGGTGTGCAAAACCGTATACAAATACCGTTGGCTGCGGTGTTTGATAATCCTGATACACTGCAGAAACAAGGTTGGCGTTCAATTCTATAAACTGACTGCCACTATAAGAGGGCACATTTTCATAGTTTGGTGAAGGCCAAAATTCCATCATCTCATCTGATGCGGTAGTTCTCCACCCCTGTACAAAATTGTGGTTAACAAATGTTGGTCCTGTAGCCCCCACAGGGTGCGAAGGCTGCTCAAAGTCATAATTTATGGTAGTGATAAGACAATCTGACTGATTATTATCCGATGGTGGGGGTGGCGTATTTACACAGATAGAAAATGCAGTAGAAAGGTTTGGGTTAGCCAGGTCAAAATACAGGCGTAGTTTATAAACATTCCCTATTGTTAAAGCCGTTGCATTAATTACATTATTCTGGCTGCAATATAATTGTGTAAGTGCACCGCAATTTCCTTCATATACCCCCATAACAATGGGTTGCGGGGTTCCTGTGAAGTTTGAAAGTAAAATACTGTGCGAAGTGGCTGTAGCTGTAAACTGATACCAGATATCTTTTGCGCTAATTGCTGTACACGTGTTGGCTTCGCCAGAAACGGTTGCTGCTGTAAAAGAGGCAGTAGTGGTAGCTAAGCATGCCTCAGCAGCATTTACAGGTAACGTGATGGCCCCAGCACAATTATCATTAGGCGGAGCAAACACTGTTTTTTCAGCCTCAACAGCAAATGCATTGGCAAAAATGAAATTTACAAGAAAGAAAAACAAAAAAATAATCTTTTTCATTAGGGGAAATTTAAAAGTGCTTAAAAGTATGTTAATTCTATCTAATAAACAATTTGTTTTCCTTTATACCCTACTATTGAAGCATCAATTAATAGCAATATGATTGTATTATAATAAAATTTATTTTTTAAAATATTTTTATAACAAAAGCCCCAGCATATTACGCCGGGCTTACTCTCGCAAAAGATAAGATTATTTAATATATTATTTTTTTTACCGTTTGTCCTTTATTTGTGGTTACACTTACTAACAATAATTGCTGCTGAGGAGATATTTCCCTTATTACATGTTGTGTCTTATTAATTGTAATTTCTTTATACAGTTTCCTACCATGAATGTCATACAGTTCTACATTATTTATAACTGCTCCCGTAACATCAATATTGATAGTATTATTGTTTTTATATATAAATATTATATGCTTATTATCAAGATATTTTGTACTTAAAGACTCTGTCTGGTATACAATTTCAAAACGATCATCAAATTCACCTGACTCAGTAGTAAACTGGTAATTGCTTTCTGTAAGCTCATGCACAACACCTGCAAGTTTATCTTTTACATATATCCTGCCCATCGGCAAACACACCGTCTTCTTTATATATTTCCAGCGTATAATTTCCTGCGTTTTCTGCATTAAAGCCAATTGGCACTACATCAGAGTCATCAAATAAGGGACGTGCCTGCATTACAAATTTATCTTCTCCATTTACACTGTAAAGCTTAAGGGGAATTTCTTCTTCAAAAATCCGCGCATCTCTTGCAAAGTCTATACCTGTGGTACCATATTCTGAATATGAAAGTGCGGCAATGCTTGTAGCGTCGGTATCATTATCTTTTATTTGCAGCCATAGGCGGGATTTCGGCATACCTTCGGCTGTGCGCCAAAAAGGCAAATCATGCGCCCCACGCCTCATAGCATTAGTAAAACTTACCGAAGTAGCGCCCTCTGCCGCGCGTATTATAAAGCCTTGCCCCTGGCTTATGGCCCATTGGCTTACAGGTGTATTTTCAAAATAAGCCTGTTGCTCCACACCTCCATAAGCCTCTTCTCCCGGCTCACCACCTGTAGCAGGGTTTGGCACATAACCCTCAAGAGTTAACACTGCATAACTGGTAGCATCGTCATTATTAATTTTTCGCCAGAGAATTAGCCCTTCTCCCGGCTCTATATTGTCTTCATTTGCCGCAAAAAAATCTTCAACATTTATAGGCGACGGATATGGGTTGCCTATACCATTGAACCGTAAATTGGCTGTAGAAACACTTACGCTTACATCGCCATTATTGGGAACACCTGTAAAATGCCCCTCAAAAGCATAAGCATACTGAATAGCATTATAATTAAAAAAGTTAGGATTTGAAGTTGATTCTAACCTGTTTGGCATCCTTATGAGGTAACCTACGCCGGGTTGAAAAGTATTTGCTAAAGGGTCAACATATTCATATGTTTCTGTAGCAGTTCCATAAGTATAAAAACGGGTTGAAAGTGTTAATGGCGAAAAGCTTTTAAGTTGCTGCCCCGTTACCGGTGAGCTCCATAAGGTATAATCGAGCCTGAATAACTCATTGGCTTTTTTAACTACAGTAATATTACCGGTGTTTTCAACCCCTTCTATCTGTACTAAATTTGCATCGTTTTCTATCGTGAAACTGCCATCAATTACATTAATCGCGTATTGCAGTGTTACAGTATAACCTGAAGGGATTACCACTTCTGCATTATTTTCCACAGTAAGTGAGCAGCCGTTTAAATCGGTGCTTTCATTATAATTTCCTGTAATATAGATTGTTGTATTAACATCAGGCACGCCATTATTCCATACTGTACCATTCCAGGTTGTAGATTTCACGCTAAGTTCGGCAACTTCAGAATAAACATTATCATAAGTAGCATTACCTACTACTGCCCTTACATAAGTTGTCTGGTTTACCACACCTATATCTTCGCTTGCAAGCGTAGCTGTAGTAACATTAATAGTTTGGGGAGAACTAAATTCTTCATCAAAAGATGTTTCCCAACGCACAACACTTCCGGTGTAGCCTAAAAGGGTAAGGTCTGCAGCCGAAGTTCCTGCACATACTACCTGATCTTGAGATACAATACCTCCTACAGGTGGTGCTTCTACCACAATTTCAACATCTTCAAACCTGCTTACTCCATAAGTATCGGTAACCGTTACCCTAAAATTATAGGTGCCAGGTGTTTCGGTTGAAGGTGTAATGGTTTGGCCTGTAGCATTTGTATCACCAGACCAAACATACGTATACGGTGCGCTACAGCCACTTGCTGCTGCACTTATAGTAGCAGTTTGCCCTACAAGGTAACTGCCGCCCCCGGTAACAGTGAGCAAAAAATTATCTTTGGTAACTGTATACAAATTAATACTTTGCGCCAAAACAACCTCTGCTGTTGTAGAAAGCCGCACCACTACCCTGTCGGCTATACCCGGCATAATGGTTATAGTTACTGGTTGCCCATCTTGTAGCAACCCTATTAAATCAAGATCTAATAGCGAACTTAAAGAGTACGTTTGTACAACATTTTGCCCATTATAGGCAATAATAGATACATCATCCTGTAAGGATGCATTTAATAATGCAGGAGGTACACTTAATGTAATATTAAATTTATCTGTTACTGATGACGGGCCTTCAAAATAAACACTTTGCTGTACAGAAGCTGTAACGCCCAAAGCCCCTATTTTTAGTTGGGAAAATGTACTACTATTACTATCTATAGCATTTTCCGGGTCTTCTACTACAGTATCGTCATCCAAAAGCGCTAATGTAACACCACTGCTGCTGTAAGAAGTATACTTACCAAGTTCACATGTTGCATTTTCATTATAAGTAAATGCATCATAAACATAAAACCGTTTGGTCTGGTTAAGGCCAAGTGCAGCTGTTAACGTGTTAGTTATACGTATACGGTTATAAGTTGCCGTTGGGGTAATCATAAAATAATAATTGCCCGCAGCATCTGTAACAATACGTATATTTTGTGAGTCAAAATCAGAGGGTACTGTGCTTTGCGCAGTAAATAAACTTGTTGTACCATTTTTTACCTGTACGGTAAACTGCTGGCTACCCAGTAATGTTGACTGTAAAACTCCTGAGGTAAGAACACTCAGTGAACCTCCCAAAAGGCTGGAAAGTATAGCTTCATCCATACCTATTTTAACATAGGTAGTTGTGTTGGCAGCCAATGGAGTGGTAAAACCTATCTCCAGAAAGCCTGTGTAACCTGCAATGCCTGCAATAGTACCCGAACTTGCTCTTATATTGGCATAGGTTGCAAGATTTTGATCGGTAGCTGACGTAGTATTATCAGCGTTAGAAGAAGCTACTACCGTTGTAGCATAAACCATATTCTGTGCATTTACTTTCCGCGTAAAAAACACAAAGCCAATCATAATTAATAATGACAGCTTTAAATAATTCTGTTTCATAATCTTTCATTTAGTAATTATTAGTTGAATCGCTTTAACTCTTAATTAAAAAACTTAGGTGGTGTATCCAGAAAAATAAAGTGTCCTATCTTTTGTGAGGTTTTATAAAATTAAAAAAATTAGTGAATTCTCATATTTTAATGTGAAAAAAAATTAAAAATTCAATAACCACCATTATTTAAAATAAAAATAATAATTTTCATAGTCAAAAAGCGTTTGAAAACACCTATATACAACAAAAACCCCTGGCAGATTAAAAATACTACCAGGGGTTATATTTAATTTTCAGTTATTTATTTCACCAAATTACCTTCTTAACAGCGTCACCTTTAACAGTATTAATCTTAACTATTATAATTTGTGATTGAACAGAGAAGTTAGAAACGGCAAATTCAGCATCATTAACCGATGTATTTTTATATATCTGCCTGCCATTTATATCATAGATGTAGACACCTGTAATTTGGGTATTGCTGGTAATATTTAAATTATTTCCAGACTTAAATACTATAACATTATTGGTATTAAATGCAGGTATATCAGTACCAAGAGAGTTACTATCAAGATACATTATTTCAAACCTGTCATTAAAAGTACCCGCCTCAGTAGTAAATGTATACCCCTGAGATGTAATGTTAGCAGAAATACCCAATTGCTTATCTTTAAGGTAAATCACCTGGCCTTCATTAAATACCCCGTCTGCATGATCTAATATAATAGTATAGCTACCGCCTGAGTTTACCCTGTAACCCGCCTGCACAACATCACTTTCTTCAAATAAAGGCCTTGCCTGTATAGCCAATTCATGATTGGCCGCAAGGGAGTAAAATGATATAGGCCCGCTCGAAAATATATTTCCGTCATAACCATAATCAATACCCATAGTAGCACCATCTTTATACGCTACAGCCATTTGGCTAAATCCTTGTGAAACGCCTTTTAGATTAAGCCAGTATCTTGAAATGGTATTAAAGTTTCCGGTACGGAAAAATGATGTACCATCAACCGGTGCTTCACGCCTCATAGTATTATCAAACACAATATTTGGTGTTGATGGGCTTTCAGCAGCCTGAACTATAAAACCCTGTCCCGGTGCAATTAAATAGGTATCGGGTGTGCCACTATAATAAACAGCTTGCTCCTGCCCGCCGTATTCGTAATCAGGATCGGTAGTTTCTCCACTACCTTCTTCTGCAATACCGGCATTGGCTACAAACCCTGCCAATGTAAGTGTGGCGTATGATGATACATTACCATTATTTTTCTTTCTCCAAAAATGAATTGCAGGGGCATTGTTGTTACCATCTGTAGTGCTGCCATTGTTAAGCACACCCTGGTTGGCTTCAAAAAATGCCTGTACACTTATTGGCGACGCATACGGGTTTCCTATACCGGTATACCTGTAAGCTTCTGTAGAAGCCGGTACAAATATAGTACCGTTGCTCGGCACACCTTCAAACTTGCCTATAAAAGAAAAATGATATTCTCCTCCATTGTATTCCAGGAAATTTTCAAGTAAGCTAACTCCCGGAGCAGTAGGATAAAGTTGATTAGGCATACGTATAAGGTAGCAGATACCCGGCTGAAAATTAGTTGAAGGGTTTACAGGAACATATGCCTCTTCACCTTCCTGAACACCATATATATAAAAACGGTTAGTAAGTGTAAGCGGAGAGAAATCCTGTAGTTTTTGCCCCACAACCGGAGAAGACCAAAACGTATAATCAAGCCTGTACAAGTCATTTGCTTTTTTATAATATGTTATAGCACCTTCATTAACAGCTGCATCATTGTATTGTACAAGCGCGCTATCGTCATAAATAATAATAGCGCCATTATTTGTTACCTCACTCTGTATATTAAGGGTGGCAATATCACCGTCAGCAGAACCTACTGTAAGGGTAATACCTTCATTTACGATCAGCTCACAGCCCTCCAGCGTACCAGATGTAAGTGTATAATCTGAAGCTATTACAACCTTTTCAGAAGATGTAGGCGCATTTCCATCGCCGCTCCATCCTGCATCTGTATATATTTTTTCAGAAAGCGGTGTGCCTTTTAATGAAACATTATCAATTGCCCAAACTTCATTATTCTGATCGTTTATAGCTTTTATCCTGACATATAAATTTTGTACCGAAGGCAGTTCTGTAACTATTACATTACTGTATCCTGTGGTAGTATTTGCATATGATCCTGCCTGAAACGTTTCAGGTGATCCATATGCCGCTGAGGCCACACCTGTTCCTGATGTAAAACTCCAGCGTGAATTATTCGAACCCTCTACTGTAACCTGAGGTTCCCAATTTATGCCATCAGTACTAACCTCAACCGTTACAAAATCATTACTCTCCGCACCATTACCCGAACTCATTGAAAATGAACCTAACCTGAATGCAAATGTTACTTCTTCATAAGTACTTGTATTAACAGGATCAAAATTAAGGTATTTGGGGCCGGCCGGTGCAGCTTCATTAGCATTTTGCAACTGGTAACTTTGAGTATCAATAAATAAATCACTACCAAAATAGTCAGTGTCACCAGTTATAAACACATAAGAGCTTTCATCAAAATTTCCCTGCCATTTATCGGCATTAGAAAGTGGGGAATCACCTTCAAAATCCTGGGTAATAATAGTTTCAGGAATGCCATTACCAGAGCATTCCACATAGCCAGAACCAAATACCTGTACCGCAAAAGTATAAGGGTTTTCTCCACCAGAAAGATCATTATTAACTATAGAAATCACAGCATTTTTTAATCCTGTGGTAGCAGGTGTTGCTGTTATAGTAAGGATTGTTGTATCTCCCGGAGCAACAAATGTATTAGCTACTGTAGCATTAAAGTTATCGGCATTAGCTCCGGAAAAAGAAATATCACCTATAATAAGCTCAACATTACCGGTATTGCTTATGGTAAACACCTTGCTAACATTTGAACCCGATGTTGTATTAGCGGCACCTAAATAGGTGTTATTAACCGAAGATGTTGTTGTACTACCAGTAGCTATGGCAATACCATTACCTGTTACAGCAATATCTGAAGTGTTACCTGTACCTTGTATAGTATAGGTATAGGGGTTGTTATTATGCGGGGTGTCATTATTTGCTATACTCACTATAGCTACCCTGTTACCCATCTGTTCAGGATGAAAGGTAATGTCATAATCAACATATTCTCCCACGGCAACAACAGCCGGTAAAAAGATATTGCTTATTTCAAAATCGGCTGTATTATCCACACTTATAGAAGAAACAGTTAATGCTTCGTTACCTGTATTTAGTACCCTAAATGTTTTGGTTTGGGTATCGCCTATATATTGTTGTGCAAACTGAGTATTATCAAGCGAATAAGGTGTGGTATCTCCATTAATTATTACAGAAGATGTACTACTGGTAAATACTCCTCTTACTTCCATTTTTGGACCGGCCAGGTCTGCTTTGGCAGCTACTGTAAAGGTATAACTACCTTCATTACTATCATCATTGGTTACTGTAACCGTACCGGTATAATTGCCGGGTGTATCCGTTTTAAATGTTACCAAAACCTCTTGCGTACCTCCCAGTGGCGCAACACTAATAGGAAAAGAAGTTGGGCTTGTTATAATAAATGGGTCTGATACCTGTATATCACTAATAATTAAATCAGCATAACCGGTATTGGTAATAACAAAAGTTTTAGTATGGTCTTCGTTTATTACCAGTGAAGTGCCAAAATAAGTATTATCAGCAACTTGTGGGGTTGTATCTCCCGATACAATTTCATTACCATTGCCGGAAATACTTATTTCCGGGAAAGCCTGTGCTACAGAACCGCTTGCTGTATAATTAACAGTTGGTGCACCGCCACCGCTATTAGCAATGGTTTGTGAAGTATAATTACCAAAAGCAAGCCCTGCTTTTAACCGTACATAAACAGAAGTATTACTTAACGTTCCATCTATATAAGGTATATCTACCGAAGACGTAAAATCAACGTTATTAGCAGAAACTTCAAAAGCTGTACTACCTGTTACGGTAAGGTTGCCGCCAGCAGGTGTTAAATTAACCGCGTTTACTGTATAGGTTTGTGAAGGCGAAGGCCCATAACCTTGTATATAAGTATAACCTGTGCCGCTTGCCGGTAAAACAGTAATTGTTGGCGAGGTGGGATTAACTGTTAATACTGCTGATGTAGATGTAGCGCTTCCACAAGAATTGTTGACAATTACCCTGTATTGATAACCACTTAATGATGTTCCAGCGGCATTAACGGTATAAGCAGCACTGGTTGCACCACTTATATTTTGAAATGTAGTACCCGTACCGGTTGCTTTTTGCTGCCACTGGTAAGTAAGGCCTGCGCCTGAAGCGGTAACGCTAAATGTGGCATTATTACCAGCCATAACCGTTTGGTTGGCGGGCTGTGAAGAAATAACGGGAGCACTACAAACTGCTAAGCTAAAATCATCTATAGAAATACCGTCATCTGATCCCGAAGCATTAATATCAACCCAGCGTATAAATAATTTTGCATTAGGAGCCAGGTTTATACCGCTTATAGCTCCGGTGACAACAGCCCTGTTAGCTGATGCATTTCCGTCTAAAGCACCAACACTTCCTGAACTATTGGGGGCTGTAAAATTTAATGTGGGTACGCCTGTCCATGTTCCATTAACTACTGTAGTAGCTGACGTACTATATTCAAAAGTCAATCCGTCATTTCTTCCTGTAGCACCTAACCGCCATTGCTCTCCAGTGTAGGTAATTGCAAGGTTTGATATTGTGGCTCCTGTACTGTTTATAAACCAAAAACCTACATAAGGCGCCACACTACCTGATTGCAGCCCCCCTAAAGACCTGTCAGAACTACTGGTAGACCCAAAGTTATAACTGTCTCCAGAATTTGAGGAACCAGTACCTAAAGTTACGAATGAATTTGCACCGTTTCCGGTTTCTATAACATACCACCCAGGTAGAGTTGCAATACTACCGTTTGTCCCTAAATTTGTAGTAGCTGTTGATGATAAAGCATTAAAGTTTTGGCTATAGCTTGAATTGGTTAAATTATATTGTCCCCATCCTTCTGTGCTCAGCACAATTAACATGAGTAATAATAACGGTACTTTTTGTTGTAATAATTTTCGCATAATTAAATTTTAAATGTTACATCCCTTTTTGAAGGAACAAAACTATTTGATAAAAATTCAATAACACTATAATTTACAATACCTAACAGTCATCATTTCATCACCAAAACATTATGCAATAGTTAATTATTATTTACATAAAAAAGCCCCTACTAAAAAGCAGGGGCTAAAAAGCCATTAAACCACACCTTACTAAAATTTATATGGCTTTTTAAACTAAAAATAATATACGTAAAGGCATGGCATATGGTTTTGTTAAATTTTACTCTATTGAATGTATCAACTTATAATATAGGCCGCCTAAAAGTATATTCATAAATTTACCCCACGGTTAAGTTAAATACCAGGTTTAGCCATCAGTTAAGTTTATTCTATTTAAAAAATTAAAAAATGCAACAAGTCCAGGCCAATTTAATACCCTGCATACGCCTTTATAATATTGAAGATAACAAATGCACTTTTGAAAAAGGAAACTTACCTGCCGCAGCAAGTATAGCTGCCAGTTACTTTGTAATACAATCGCATATTGATGATTACCAAACCCGGCCGCACCCTGCACCCAGAAAACAATATGTTATTACACTAAAGGGCAAACTAAGGTTTAGGGTTAGCAATGGAGAAACATTTACTATAGAACCGGGGGTTATACTTTTAGCTGAAGATACTGAAGGCCCCGGGCATAGCTGGGAATTAATAGAGGGTGAAGAATGGCTGCGCGTGTATATACCCGTTCCTACATCAGAAAAAGATGCATTTATTGCTGAAAGCAAATAACAATTACCATTATAAAAATAGCCGGGATTAACCCGGCTATTTTGTACATTTTAGTAAGTGTAAGTGTATATTACTTAAGGTTATTTAATAGCTTTTATAGCTGCCATTCTTATAGCTACCACAGCAGCTTCGGTACCTTTATTACCATGCTTACCCCCACTACGGTCAATTGCCTGTTGCAGGGTGTTATCTGTAAGTACACAAAAAACAACGGGAACATCAGTAAGTACATTAAGGTCTTTTATACCCTGTGCTACCGCTTCGCAAACAAAATCAAAATGTTTGGTTTCACCCTGTATAACGCTGCCAATAGCTATAACTGCGTCAACATTTTGTGTATCTATCATTTTTTTACAGCCATAGATAAGCTCAAAACTACCCGGAACCTGCCAGGTAAGTATGTTTTCTGCAGCTACATCATTTTCTGTAAGGGTATCAACAGCGCCTTGGTAAAGGGCAGAAGTTATATTTTCGTTCCATTCAGAAACAACAATCCCAAACCGGAAATGCTTCGCGTTTGGGATTGTTGTTTTATTATAGTCTGATAAGTTTTTATTTGCAGTAGCCATAATTATTTAAGCCTTGCAATATAGGCATCTATACCAACTGCTTCGGCAGAACCGTCGTAGTTATCTTTAATTTGCTGAAAATAGTTAAGGGCATCTTCTTTTTTATTAAGCTGCATGGCTATAAGCCCGGCTTTCATTAAAAAACGTGGTTTAGAAAAATCATCTCCTGCTTTTACAGCCTCATCATAATATTTAAGGGCGTTTGTAAGATTTTCTTCTGTGCCAAGCTCTGCAAAAGCATCTCCAATAGCACCTTTAGCCGAAGCTTTCAGGTCTGGTTCTTCTGTTTTAAATTCATCAAGGTATTGTACTGCCTCTTTATATTTACCAAGGTTAAGATAAGCAGTACCGGCACAGTAGTTGGCAATATTTGCCGCATCAGTACCCGGATACTTATCAATTATGGCCAATAAACCGTATTTACCTTCTCCTCCATTAAGGGCTAGGGTAAATAAAGAGTCAGATGCTGTGGTAGATGTAACAGCCTCCTCATAATACTTTTGTGCCTGAAACATATCGCTGGCTGCCTCATCTTCGGCAGGCTCACTAACAAAACGGTTATACAACATATAGCCTACAATAACCAAAGCTATAGCCCCAATAACACCAAAGATAATTTTCTGGTTTCTTTCTACCCATTCTTCTGCACGGTTAGCACCTTCGTCTAAGGTATCAAAAACCTCAGCAGTGGTACTGTGCCCTTCAAAAACTTCCTGTTGGGCATCTACTTCTTCTTTTTCGTCTTTTGGTTTAGGCGCTTTATATCCTCTTTTATTATATGTTGCCATTTACTTTATTTTATGAGCCGCAAAATTAAAATTTTTATTGAGAATTAAAATACCTTTTTTTTGATATTTTTAGATAATTTGCGTGTTCTGTAAAAAAACTACCCGCAATATACAATAATCTCACAATCAGAAGTAATTTTGCACATGCATTTAAAAAATTTATCATTACTTAATTATAAAAATATTGCAGAGGCCAATTTTGAGTTTGACAGCAAGATAAACTGCTTTGTAGGAAAAAACGGCGTAGGAAAAACCAATGTACTTGATGCTGTGTACCATTTAGCTTACGGCAAAAGCTATTTTAACCCATTGGCAGTACAAAACATAAAGCATGGCGAAGAGTTTTTTGTAATTGATGGTATTTTTGAAAAAAACGACCGTAATGAGCAGGTTGTATGCAGCCTTAAAAAAGGACAAAAGAAAGTATTAAAGCGTAACGGGAAACCGTATGAGCGCTTTAGTGAACACGTAGGTTTTATACCCCTTGTAATTATATCGCCATCTGATAACGACCTTATTGTTGAGGGCAGCGAAACGCGGCGTAAATTTATTGACAGCGTAATATCTCAAATGGATGTGGTATACCTGCAACAACTTATTAATTATCAAAAAGTAGTATCGCAACGCAATGCACTTTTAAAATATTTTGCATTTAACCATACGTTTGAACGTGATACATTATATATATACAACAACCAGCTTGATGCCCTTGCCAAGGCTATATATGAAAAAAGGGTTGCCTTTATTAATGATTTTGTACCTATATTTAACCATCACCATAAAAGCATTACCGGCAATGCCGATGATGTAAACCTAATATACAACAGCCAGCTTTCACAAAAAAGCCTTGCTGAATTACTGGATGAAAACCTGCAACGGGACAGAGTTTTGCAGTACACAAGTGTGGGAATACATAAAGATGACCTGCTTTTTGAAATTGAAGGGTACCCCATAAAAAAATTCGGTTCCCAGGGACAGCAAAAGTCGTTTTTAATAGCACTTAAACTGGCCCAGTTTGAATTTATAAAAAAACAATGCGGTGTATTACCAATATTGTTATTTGATGATATTTTTGATAAGCTGGATGAAACACGGGTGCAAAAAATTGTACAAATGATTAATGATAAAGCCTTTGGACAGATTTTTATAAGCGATACCCATGCAGACCGAACCGAAACCATAGTGCAATCAACCCACCAAAGCTATAAAATTTTTAACCTCTAAACATAACGCCATGATAGCCAACTCTACCCTGAAGTTTTTAGATGATTTAAAAAACAACAATAACCGCGAATGGTTTCAGGCAAACCAAAACCGTTATAAAGAGTTTAAAAAAGAATATAAAGCCCTTGCCGAAGCATTTATAAAAGAAATGGCAAAGCATGACGCTACTCTTGAAAAACTGGAATTTAAAGATGTGTCTTTCCGAATTAACCGGGATATCCGCTTTAGTAAAGATAAATCTCCCTACAAAACCAACATGGGGATATGGATGTGCAAAGACGGTAAAAACACCAACCAGGCAGGATATTATGTGCATATAGAAAATGGGGCTTCATTTTTTGGCGGCGGGGTGTACTGGCCCGATGCAGCAGACCTTAAAAAAATACGCCGTGAAATAGACGGCTTTTATGAAGACCTTGAAGATATTGTAGGCGATCCTACTTTTAAAAAAATATATGGAGAGTTGGAGCGTGATGAAAAAAACAGCCTTAAAACGGCTCCCAAAGGTTTTGAAAAAGACCACCAGGCTATAGAATATCTTAAATTAAAAAGCTTTACTGCCACAGCTAAAATAACGGATAAAGATTTACTAGATAAAGACTTTATACAAAACACCTGTAACAAGCTTGCCGCATTAAAACCTTTAGTAGATTTTTTGAACCGCGGGCTTACTACCGAATTTTAATGTAATTTTGCTTTGTAATTTTTACATATGTGTACAATACAACATAATTACTCCTTAAAAAACTGTAATACATTTGGTATTCAAGCTTATGCTACTGAATTTACAGCAGTACAAACTATAGATGAGCTTGCACAGGTTTTAAAAGAAAATCAAGGTAAAAAATTATTTATACTGGGTGGTGGCAGTAATATGCTGCTTACCAAAAATATTGATGCCCTTGTTATTAAAATAAACCTTTTAGGGATAGAACCCATATGGGAAGACAATAATACTGTGCACCTCAAAGCCATGGCAGGAGAAAATTGGCACAGCTTTGTACAATATTGTATAGAGCACAATTATGGTGGTGTAGAAAACCTGTCTCTCATACCTGGTAATGTTGGGGCTACCCCAATACAAAACATAGGGGCTTATGGCAGGGAAATTAAGGATGTTTTTATTTGTTGCGAGGCTATGGATATTGAAACGCAACAATTAAAAACCTTTACTAAAGCAGATTGCGCATTTGGTTACCGCGAAAGTGTTTTTAAAGGAAGCCTAAAAGGAAAATATATAATTACTTCGGTTACCTACCAACTCACAAAAACCAACCATACAATAAATACAGCATATGGCGACATAGCCGCCGAGCTTACTGAAAAAGGCATAACCCTGCCTACCATAAAAGATGTGGGCAATGCAGTAACAGCTATACGCCAAAGCAAATTACCCGACCCGAAAGAGCTGGGTAACAGCGGTAGTTTTTTTAAAAACCCGGTAATACCGGCTTCACAGTTTGAAAAATTACACCTGCTGCACCCGCAAATGCCACATTACAGCGCAGGCGATAACCAGGTAAAGGTACCTGCCGGATGGCTTATAGAACAGTGCGGATTTAAAGGAAGCCGATTTGGAGATGCCGGTGTGCATGCAAAGCAGGCATTGGTTTTAGTTAACTACGGTAATGCTACCGGGCATCAATTACTACAGCTTTCACAAAAAATACAGCAAACAGTGTTCGAAAAATTTGGTATAGCCATTGAAGCAGAGGTAAATATAATTTAATAAACTTTTTGCCCGCTTTTTTAGTAAACGATGTAAATTTGCGCCCGTAATTAAAAATATGCCAACCTGTATGCCCAACATTATTTTTTATGTTTTTATCGGAATAACTGTATTGCAGCTTGCCTATTATTTTATTGTATTCGGTAAATTTATTTTTGCAAAACAGCAACAGGCAAAACCTGTAAATTTTCCGGTATCGGTAATGGTTCTTGTTAAAAATAATTTTGAGAAAGTTGAAAAGCTGGTACCACAATTGACCTCACAAAACTATCCTGATTTTGAAGTAGTACTGGTAGATAATGCATCAGATTATGAAACCGTAGACCAACTGGAGCAAATAGAAAAGCAATATGCCAATGTACGGCTGGTAAAGGTTGAAAACAATGAGGCTTTCTGGGGCCATAAAAAATATGCCTTTACCCTTGGGATAAAAGCAGCCAAAAAGGATTATCTGCTTTTTATTGATGCCGATTGCCAACCAGCTTCAGACCAATGGATTGCTCACATGGCAGCCCAGTTTACAAAGCAAAAAACCATAATAATAGGGTTTAGCGCTTACCGGCTGGTTAAAAACTCATTATTAAACAAACTTATCCGTTTTGATGAGGTTGTTAATACCATACAGCTTTTTGGATGGACAAAACTCGGGGCTCCCTACACTGGCAACGGCC
Source organism: Flavobacterium rhizosphaerae (assembly GCF_046000445.1). Taxonomy (NCBI): domain Bacteria; kingdom Pseudomonadati; phylum Bacteroidota; class Flavobacteriia; order Flavobacteriales; family Flavobacteriaceae; genus Flavobacterium; species Flavobacterium rhizosphaerae. The sequence continues at coordinate 16,162 of NZ_JBELPZ010000025.1, forward strand.
GTAACCTGGCGTATAAAAAAGATGAATTCTTTAAACATAATGGCTACATCAACCACATGAATATCCGCACGGGGGAAGATGCACTATTTGTAAACGAAGCTGCCAATGCTACAAATACTGCCGTTTGTTATACCCCGGAAAGTTTTACGTATGGCAACGCGCCTTCTAAACTATCAGAATGGGTTACCAACAAAAGAAAAGCAGCTTACACAATGTCTTTCTTTAAAACAACCGATAAATGTAAGATTAAACTATTTATATGGTTGCAGGTGTTGTTTTTTATTTTTGTGGCAGTTTTGCTCATCATGCAATTCAACTGGATGATGGTAGTGCCTGTAATAGCATTTCGCTACATGGCCTGCTGGTTGATAATGGCACAGGGCGCTGCCAAACTTAATGAAAAAGATACTATATACTGGTTTCCATTTATAGAAATAATGCTTATCTTCACACAACTGTATTTGGTTGCAGTTAACCTCCTTTCACGAAAAGTACATTGGAAGTAAATCCGGATATTATATCACAAAATATTGCAAAAGCCAAAACCGGAGACCAGGTTGCTTTTACTTATTTACTGGATCGTTTCTGGAACGAGGTTTATGGCTTTATGCTAAAGCGTACCCAAAACGAAACTGATACCGAAGATATTGTTATTGAAACCTTTGCAAAAGCCTTTGACCGTATACAAACGTATAATCCTGATTATGTTTTTAGCACCTGGCTTATAGCTATTGCCAAAAATGTGCATATAGACCTGCTCCGTAAAAAAAAATCATCACACCAGGTAGAACTTTCCGAAGGGGAACAACGGCAGGTGCGTAATATACCGGATGATGCACTAAGCCCGGAAGATTCCCTTATAAAAGACCAAAACCTTTCCAGCCTTTTACACTGCATAAAACAGCTTAAACCACAATATCAGGAAGTGATACAGCTACGCTATTTTCAGGAACTGACGTACCAGGAAATTTCAGCACAATTAAATGAACCTCTCAACAGTGTTAAAGTCAAACTACTGAGAGCCAAAAAATTACTATCCGAAATCATACGTAAAAAGTAATTTTTTTTATTGCTTAACTTTTTTTCTGCCACTTATTGTAAAAGTTTATGAAAATTTTCACAATATAAGGGCTTACTACATCGTTTAAGTAATATACTATACACTGATTACCAACCCTAAATCGCTTCTACTATGTCTAAAGCCAATGTTTTTAATCAAGAATGGATTGACCTTGTTTTTGAAGGCCGAAACCAAACCTACGGCGCCTACCAGCTACGCCGCGATGACAATAAAACCACCCTGCTCGCCCTTATATCGGGTATACTGCTTTTGGGTGTGTTAATTGCCATACCCGCAATATCAAGCAGGTTTGCCAATAATAACAATGTACCGGGTAACAGCAATACACCACCAATTATAAATGACTCTATTGTTGTTCATGTACTGGAGCAACCGGAAAAACCAAAAACACCGGAAACACCTCCTGAAAACACTGAGCCAGTACAAAGCGCTGCGCCACGCCCCACACAGCCAACTACAGCATTAAAACCGTTAAGTCCTACCTCTTCACCTGTAGATGATGTTCCTACCATGGAAGACTTTGAAAACACAAATCCCGGACCGGTAACCGATCCCGGTACTGGATTAGATGGTATAGACCTAGGAGACCCTATTGGTACAGCTCCGTCAGGACATGGCACAAGCGCAGCAGGAATACCTGAAGGCTCTGAAAATCTTGGCACCGTAGATATTAAACCTGAATTTCCAGGCGGATTACAGAATTTTTATAGCGAAGTAAGCCGCAAATTCCGTGTGCCCGATGCCTCAAATGCCATGACACTTAAAGTATATGTGTCTTTTATAGTAGAAAAGGATGGCTCTATGTCTAATATAAAAGTAGGCCGTGATCCGGGTTATGGCATAGCACAAGAAGCCATACGCGTTTTAAAATCAATTAAAACCAAATGGGAACCCGGAGTTAAAAACGGGATTAAAGTAAGAACTTCATACAGCCTGCCCATTACTGTACAGGTTCATTAAAATAAATATAGCAACTAAAAGCCCTCCAAAACGAGAGGGCTTTTTTTTAATACTTTATAATCAGTTCACGTATTAGTTTCCGTATTTTAGGTTCGGCTGTTTTAGCAGTCTGAAGCACTTCTTCATGGCTTACATCGCCCATGCTCTCTTTAGTATCTCCCATATCGGTAATTACAGATACCCCAAAACATTCTATACCCATATGCCGGGCCACTATAACCTCGGGCACTGTGCTCATACCTACACAATCGGCCCCAAGTATTTTTACCATACGGTATTCAGAAAGTGTTTCAAAAGTAGGCCCCTGCAACGCCAGGTAAATACCATCTTTTACATCAATATGGTTTGATATGGCAACTTCTTTAGCTGCTTTTATCATTTTGCGGCTATAAGGTTCAGACATGTTTACAAAGCGTGGCCCAAAACGCTCGTCATTTGCTCCCCGCAACGGGTGTTCCGGCATCAGGTTAATATGGTCATAAATAACAACAATATCCCCTACTTTGTAATATGGGTTAACACCACCAGAAGCATTAGAAACAAGCAGTTTTTGCACACCAAGTTGTTTCATTACCCTAACAGGAAAAGTAACGTCCTGCATACTATGTCCCTCGTAGTAATGAAACCTGCCCTGCATGGCTACCACTTTCTTCTGGCCTATAGTTCCAAATATCAGTTGACCGTGATGCCCGGACACGGTAGTTACAGGGAAATTAGGCAATTCTGTATAAGGCAGGGTATGTTCAATAGTTATTTCTTCAGTAAAATCTCCCAAGCCTGACCCCAGTATAACACCGTATTCCGGGGTAAAACCGGTTTTATCTTTTATATACTCAACGGCTTCCTGAACTTTGTTCCACATAATCTGTTATTTTTTTATTAAAGATACTACCTCCTGAAATAAATACGGTTTGCATGGGTAGGTAAAATAATTTTTCTGATGGAATTTTCCCTTTCAGTCTTACATAATCTTTCTCAGTAGTAACAATAAGTTTTTCCTTTGCTATTTTACTTAACTCATCCAGCTCATTACTTGTAAAATCATGGTGATCCGGGTATGCCTTGCAAACTGTACTACCGTCAGACAGGTAATCAAAAAAAGTTTTTGGTTTTGCTATGCCTGCAACAAGTACTTTCTCTGTTTTGTAGAGTTCTTCAACCGGAATTTTCAGCGTACCGTTATATACTGAATCATCATAAGATACTGTAGTAAAACACACCTCCTGAGCGCTATATCTGTGCAGTTTATCTTTTATCTTTTGTTGTTCACTTAATAACATATCAGCAGGGCATTTAGTAACTACAATAACATTTGCCCTTTGGGCTCCGCTGCAACTTTCGCGCAGGTTGCCGGCAGGCAGCAACCAATCATCTGCATATAAATCTCCATAAGCTGTTAGCAAAATATAAAAGCCCGCTTTTAACCTACGGTGCTGGTAAGCATCGTCCAATACAATAATTTCCGGTTTGGTTAAGTGCTTTAATAATTGTGTTATGCCATTACAACGGTCAGCATCTACCGCTACGGTAATCTGCGAAAATTTAGCATGCATCTGAGAAGGCTCATCACCAATCTGACGGGGTGTACTATTTGCGTCAGCCAAAACAAAGCCTTTAGTGCTCCTGCGGTATCCCCTGCTTAATACAGCAAGGCTGTATCTGTCTTTAAGCAACCTGATAAGATATTCTGTTTGCGGGGTTTTACCGGTGCCACCTGTGCTCAAATTCCCTATAGCTATAACAGGCAAGCTAAATTTGTATGACTTAAAAATACCTGTATTGTAAAACAAATTTCTGAGGCTGGTAACAACCCAATACACAACAGAAAAAGGCAGTAGTATTTTCCTTAAATATTTCACTTTGCTAAAATAGTTTAAATATAATTTTCGCTATGGCATTGCAGTTAACTTTTTAACATTCCTTTATAAACATAAATGATATTTAAACTTTTTATTTGTAAAACACAAAATAAATCTCACATGAAAAAACTATACCTTGCAGTAGCCTTATTAGCAATTCTTTCAATTTCAGCCTGTTCTTCAGACGATAGTAATAACAATGACAATAACTGTGTTACCTGCCAAATTGCCGGAAGTAATACAGAAGTATGCGAAGGTGAAAACGGAAACGCCTATTATAGCGGTGTAGATTCCGGTGTTAATTTTTATAGCTACATCAGCGATCTGGACTGCAATTAGTTTTTGCCAATTATTAAAATGGCATAATAGTATTAATTTTATTTGCACGCATCAAATACCAAAATCTATCATGAAAAAACTTTTTATTTGTTTGGCCATTTTAACGCTCGCCACATTTTGGGCCTGTTCATCAGATGATGGAAGTTGTATAGTATGTACTTACTCTCAGGAGGGCAATAATGATAATATTGATGTGTGCAACAAAAATGGCAATGCCATATCAGACGGTTATGACACTGATACAACGTATAGCGCCTATATTGACAGTCTTGAAAATTCAGGATATATATGCCAGTAGCTCTTTTATGATGAAATTTAAATGGTTAACACTACACGTATTCAAATATTTTGCAAAGTTTTAACGCAAACATTTGGATATAATGCACCTTTTTCATTTTTTTGCTGTATCAGAAATAAAATTTGCTCAATGAAAAAATTATTAGTAGTACCTATAGCTGTTATAGCATCGTTGGTTTTTGTAGCCTGCTCTGACGAAGATACCCAGCCACATATTAATTATGTTGTATGCCAGGTTTGCGAAATTGAATACCAGGAGCAATTTGGAAATCAGGATTATGAGGTTTGCGTAAGCGCAGATACCATAGCGTATGTTAATAACGGTAATACCGGTTTAGATCCCGAATATTATTTTTCACTTTACTGTCAAAACGATTTTGCCGGTATTGGAGGTGTTGATGAGCCCGGTGAAGGTGGTGGTGGCAGTAATGAGCCGGGAGAAGCAACCGATAACTGTGTTACCTGTGCAGCATATGAGATAAACAACGTACCTGTACCTGCTACCGAAGTTTGTAAAGGCACAAACGGCAATGCTTTTATTGGAGAAATAGATATGGGTATTGCATATAGCCAATATATACAGGCACAGGAAATGTTTACCGACTGTAACTAAATTTATATTATAAAGTATATAACTGAACTGCCCGCTTTTTGCGGGCAGTTTTTTATTTGTTACATTTGATTGTACAATACCTTACAATGAAATTACACGAAATAATTACTTTACTTGAAAAAATGGCTCCAACCGCATATGCGGAAGATTTTGATAATGTGGGGCTGCTTGCCGGAAACCGCCGCGATACTGTTACAGGTATATTAGTTTGTCATGATGCCCTTGAGGCTGTTATTGATGAAGCCATCGCTAAAAACTGCAACCTGGTAGTATGTTTCCACCCTATACTTTTTTCAGGGATAAAAAAAATAACGGGTAAAAACTATGTTGAACGTGCCCTTATTAAAGCGATAAAACATGATATTGCTATATATGCTGTACATACTGCACTGGATAACCACAAAAACGGCGTAAATAAAATAATTTGCAATGCATTGGGGCTTATCAATACTAAAATATTGGTACCAAAGCAGGGATTCATACAAAAGCTGGTTACCTACACTGTACTAGAAAACCATGAAAAAGTGCGGAATGCGCTTTTTGAAGCAGGTGCAGGTAATATTGGTAATTATGAAAACTGTAGTTTTAACAGCCAGGGGTCAGGCACTTATAAGGGTAATGAAAACAGTAATCCGCAAATTGGGGTAAAAGGAGAATTTACAGAGGCCCCGGAAATAAAAATAGAAGTAACTTTTGAAAAGCATCTTAAAAACGAAATTTTAAATGCCCTGTTCACCAACCACATATACGAAGAGGTGGCTTACGAAATATACAACCTTGAAAACAGCCATCAGAATATAGGGCTGGGTATGGTAGGCGAATTTCCGGAAGCTATGGATGAGGGCGATTTTTTACAACTGGTTAAACACAAAATGCAGGCAGGCGGTATAAGGCATAGCGTATTTACAGGAAAGAAAATAAAAAAAGTAGCCGTATTGGGCGGATCAGGTAGTTTTGCCATAAAAAATGCTATTGCTGCCAATGCAGATGCTTACCTTACGGCAGACCTGAAATATCATCAGTTTTATGAAGCGGAAGGCAAACTTTTATTAGCTGACATCGGCCACTATGAAAGTGAACGCTATACTGCTGATTATATAGCCCAATGGCTAAAAGAACACAGTAATGGTGTAAGTATTACCATCACCCAAACTAATACGAATCCCGTACGGTATTTTAATTAAGAACATAAAATCATGATTTTAAAATGTATAGATAAAATAAAAATTGTTCTTTACAAAACAAAAATAAATCCTTATTTTTGCAAATCATTTTACGGCTTTAACAAATTAAGATAAGTACTTTTTCAATATGGCGAATACCAAAGAATTAAGTGTTGAAGATAAACTCAGGGCACTTTATGACCTACAGTTAATCGACTCAAGGATTGATGAAATTAGGAATGTAAGAGGAGAACTTCCGCTGGAAGTAGAAGACCTTGAAGATGAAGTAGAGGGTCTTTCTAAAAGACTGGATAAACTTAAAGCTGACCTGGAATCTATAGAAGACCAGATCAAAGAAAAAAATAATGCCATAGACGAACATAAAGCAGGTATAAAAAAATATACTGAGCAGCAAAAAAATGTGCGTAATAACAGGGAATTCAACTCACTTACCAAAGAAGTTGAATATCAAGAGCTTGAAATTCAACTTGCCCAAAAGCACATTAAAGAAATGAAGGCTTCTATTGAGCATAAAAAAGAAACAATTACTCAAAGCGAGCAAAAGCTTGAAGATAAAAGAACGCACCTTCAGCATAAAAAATCGGAGCTTGACGCCATTATGAGCGAAACCGAAAAAGAAGAACAGTTTTTATTAGAAAAATCTGCCGAATACCAGGCTCAGATTGAAGAGAGGCTTTTAGCAGCTTATAACAGGATACGTACCAGCGTTCGCAATGGCCTTGCTATTGTTTCGATAGAAAGGGGCGCCAGTGCCGGTTCTTTTTTTACCATACCACCACAAACGCAGATGGAAATTGCCTCACGCAAAAAAATAATCACTGACGAACACAGCGGAAGAATTTTAGTTGACTCTGCCCTTGCTGATGAAGAACGGGAAAAAATGGAACAATTGTTCGCTAAACTATAAAATAAAGCCCCGCAACAGCGGGGTTTTTAAATATGCGTGAGTTATTATTAACCGTTATAGCAAAACTTATAGGAGGCTACATCAACCTGCTTAGCTATATCAAACCGCAAAAGGCACTTTCTTTGGCCTATAGATACTTTAGTGGCCCGAGAGCCGGAAAATTAATCCAAAATAAATTACCAGGTATACTAAAGGAGGCAAAGGCCGAAATGGTTACTATAAACAACAACATCTTCCAGATGTACACGTGGGCTGGTATGCCCGGTAAAGAAACGGTATTACTGGTGCACGGTTGGGAAAGCAATGCATCCCGCTGGAAATTGCTTATTTCTTATCTTAAAAAATCGGGTTGCACTATTATAGCGCTTGATGCACCGGCCCACGGGCTTTCTTCGGGCACGGAATTTAGTATACCCCTGTATGCCAAATTTGTAGATTACATTGTTAAACAATGCCGACCCTTTGCAATGGTGGGGCATTCACTGGGCGGCATTACTGCCCTGTATTATCAGGCTACTTATAAACAAGATATTATAAAAAAGCTTATTGTAATGGGCGCACCTTGCGACTTTAATATGATATTGAAAAATTTTACTCGCAACTTAAGGCTTAACAGTAAAATACGCACCCTCATGAAAAAGCATCTGGCAAATGTTTATGGTATGGAGCCAGACTTGTTTTGTGGCGATACCTTTGCCTCCGAAATAAAAATTGAGGGACTGCTAATCCATGACAATAAGGATAAAACCGTTCCGCTTAAAGACGCAAAAAAAATAGCCGAGGCATGGCCTGATGCTGAATTTTTAATTACAAAAGGCTTGGGGCACAGCATGCATGATGATGCTATGTATAGAAAAATTTACAGTTTTATTTTCACAAAGCACAAATCCATCACTTAGCTTTTTAATTTGTAAATTGCCTTATTGCTGATTAATTTTGATGTATGGGAAACGAAGGGAAACGCCTGAATAAATTTATTTCGGAAACAGGGTATTGCTCACGCCGTGAGGCCGACAGGCTAATTGAAGAAGGCCGTGTTACGCTAAACAGTATAGTGCCGGAAATGGGAACCAAAGTAACGCCTGATGATGAAATACGTATTGATGGCAAGCTTATAGTTGAAAAAAATAAAAAAAATATTTACCTGGCCTTTAATAAACCAGTGGGTATAGAATGCACCACCAATACTGATGTACGTAATAATATTGTAGATTATATTAATTATCCTACCCGTATTTTTCCTATTGGCAGGTTAGATAAAGCGAGCGAAGGCTTGATTTTTATGACCGATGACGGGGATATTGTAAATAAAATACTACGTGCCCGCAACAACCACGAAAAGGAATATATTGTAACGGTAAATAAACCTATAACCGAGCGTTTTATAAAAAGTATGGGCAATGGTGTACCTATACTTGATACTGTTACCCGAAAGTGCAAAGTTGAGCAAATAAGTAAATATATTTTCAGGATTATTTTAACCCAGGGGTTAAACAGGCAGATACGCCGCATGTGCGAGTATCTGGGGTATGAAGTTACAGCCCTTAAGCGTATACGCATCATTAACATTTCGCTTGATGTTGCTGTTGGGCGCTACAGAGATTTAACCCCGGCAGAAATAGAGGAACTTAATACACTTATAGCACCCAGCAGTAAAACCGAAGAGGCCAGCCTGCCACCCTTAAAACAAAAAGTTAGCGCGCCAAAGACGCAGTATGGCAATAGCAAAAGTGGCGGTACCGCTAATAGAGGATTCAGGAAAAGAAATTAAAAATCTTCTTTACTTATAAATTGAATCAAATCAATTAGCCTTGAAGAGTAGCCAATTTCATTATCATACCACCCTACTACTTTCACCATTTTATCTATAACAGAAGTAAGTTGTGCATCAAACAGGCAGGAGTGGCGGTTACCCAATACATCTACCGATACTATAGGGTCTTCTGTATAGGCAAGTATCCCTTTAAGTCCGTTTTCTGAAGCAGTTTTAAAAGCGGCATTAATTTCTTCTATACTTACTTGACGTTCTACATAGCAGGTAATATCGGTAAGAGAACCATCAGGTACCGGTACCCGAATACCCCCACCCCCAATTTTCCCTTCAAATTCAGGAAATATTTTAGTAAGTGCCTTAGCTGCCCCTGTGGTAGTGGGTACAATACTTTGTGCAGCTCCCCGTGCACGGCGTAGGTCTTTATGAGGCTGATCATGCAGGCTCTGGTCGGTAGTATAAGAATGCACCGTTGTTATATAAGCCTGTTTAATACCACAAAGCTCATTAATAACTTTCATCATGGGCGCAGCATTATTGGTGGTGCAGCTGGCATTGCTTATAATAACCTCGCTACCATCCAGTATATAATCATTAATACCCATCACCACCGTTTTAATGCGGTCGTCTTCGGGCGGGGCTGAGAGAATTACCTTTTTCGCCCCGCCCGTTATATGTCTATAGGCCTCGTCATAAGTTTTAAACTTTCCCGTTGACTCAATCACTATATCTACACCACAGGCTTTCCAGTCTATATCATCAACATTGGCAACACGGGTAAAAAGACAGGTTTTACCATCTACAATTATTGAAGATTCAGAATGCGAAACCTGATAAGGCAATACACCATGTATACTGTCATATTTCAGCAGGTGTGCCATTGTGGTGGTATCGGCTATATCATTAACAACTACAACTTCAACAGCAGGGTGGTTAATAAGCAAACGGAAGAGGTTTCGCCCTATACGGCCAAAACCATTAATACCTATTTTAGTTTTTTCCATGATTAAATTCAATCTTTAACAGCGAAAACAAAAGACTGTCTTCCATTTTACCATTTACCAGGTAATGTTCACGCAGGGTAGCCTCTTGCCTGAAACCAAATTTTTGAAGTGTTTTTATACTGGCTGTATTGTTTGTAGCCGTAAATGCCTCTATCCGGTGGAGTGCCATCACCCTGAAACCGTACACCAAAATTTCTTTAAGGGCTTCACTCATCAGGCCGTGTTGCTTATAATCATCATAATACAATCCATAGCCCAATTCAGCGCGGTTATGGTCTATATACCATGTGTGGTACCCGCACCACCCTATTACTTTTTGGTCTGCCCTGTCAGTAAGAATAAAATAAAGGAATGATTTATTAAATGTAGTGAGGCCTTTATTGTATTTTTCTTTCTCTCTTTGCAATACTGCTTCAGAAGAAAAACCCATAAGTTCCATAACCTGCCAGTCAGAAAGATAGTTGTATGCATAATCAAGCACCTCAGGGGTAATAATCCTCAGGATTAGCCGCTCTGTATATAATTCATCAAACCTCAAAACACCTTTATAAAATGTGTTTTTGTGCTTTATAGGATGAACGTACCAAGGCGCCACTTTCTACATGACGGAAACCCATATCAAGGCCTATCTCCTCATATTTTTTAAACTGGTCTGGTGTAATAAATTCTTTTACAGGCAGGTGTTTTTTACTAGGTTGCAGGTACTGCCCAATGGTAAGCACATCAAGGTTTACATTGCGTAGGTCTTCCATAGTTTGTAAAACCTCTGCTTCAGTTTCGCCAAGGCCAAGCATAATACCCGATTTGGTCCGATTTATACCGCTTTTTTTAAGGTAATTTAATACCTCAAGGCTACGCTCATATTTGGCCTGTATACGCACCTCGCGGGTTAGCCTTTTAACTGTTTCCATATTATGGCTCACCACTTCAGGCGCTACAGCTACAATACGGTCTATATGGCGTTCTACACCCTGAAAATCGGGTATAAGGGTTTCAAGGGTTGTTTCCGGGTTCATCCTGCGTATAGCTTTAACAGTTTCTGCCCAGATAATAGAACCCATATCTTTTAAATCATCACGGTCTACACTGGTAATAACCGCATGTTTAATTTTCATAAGTTTAATAGAGCGTGCTACTTTTTCAGGCTCATCCCAATCTACCGTTTCCGGACGTCCGGTTTTTACACCGCAAAAGCCGCATGAACGGGTACAAATATTACCTAAAATCATAAAAGTGGCTGTACCCTCCCCCCAGCATTCACCCATATTAGGGCAACTACCTGAAGTACATATGGTATGCAGCTTATATTTATCTACAAGCCCACGAAGTTCAGTATATTTTTGGCCTGTAGGCAGTTTTACCCTAAGCCATTTTGGTTTTTGAGTCAGTTGCCCGTTTGCTGCAACGGGACGTGAAGTGTTTACAACAGTTTCCATACATTAAACTTTACGTATGCAAAGATACAGTATTATGTTTAGAATAAAACAATATGCAACGTTATGTAGCGGTATGGCCATACAAAACATTATTTTGTACCTTTGTTTGAATTTTACAACACCAAACTGATGGATACACAGAGCATAGATGAGTTTTACAGGGAAAAATTAAAACAGATACCAAAAGACATAAGCAGCAGTGCAGGCCACTTTAATGTTTTTCGCCTAGAGGACTGCCTGCATGACTCTCCGGTGCGTTATGCAAGGCGTGATTATTATAAAATAACAGTTATACGCGGCACAAACCGATACCATTATGCCGATAAAAGCATAGAGGTTAATGGCACTTCCATGATATTTTTTAACCCACAGGTGCCTTATACCTGGGAACATATTTCTGGCGAGGCTACGGGTTTCTTCTGCATTTTTACACCCGCTTTTTTTATAGAACGCTCACGTATCGCCTTATCAGAGTTACCTATGTTTACCGTGGGAGGTAAGCCTTCTTACAGCCTCAACATTGAGCAGGAAAATGTGATATGTTCCATTTTTGAAAAAATGCTTAAAGAAATTAATAACGATTATACTTTTAAGTATGATTTATTACATAGTTACTTAAACGAGCTTATACATACGTCGCTAAAAAATGAGCCATTGGTTAATTTATATGATCACCCTAATGCCAATTCGCGCATTACAGCCGTTTTCACAGAATTGTTAGAGAGGCAGTTCCCTATAGAAACGCCTGGCCAGCGTTTTGTTATGCGCAGTGCAGCAGATTATGCAACATCACTTTCCGTGCATGTAAACCATCTTAACCGTGCCGTAAAAAACACTACCGGCAAAACCACCAGTACCCTAATAAGCGAAAGGCTGTTATCTGAAGCTAAAACACTTTTAAAGCATACCGACTGGAACATTGCTGAAATAAGCAACAGCCTTGGATTTGAAGAACCCAGCCATTTTAGTAATTTTTTTAAAAAACAAACTGAAATCGCTCCCGGAAAATACCGAACTGTTTGATTTTTGCAATCATTGGTTTGCCCTGCGTAATAACCCGCCCTTTATAGCTTCATAACTTTGCACTGTAAATAAAAAACAATAAGTTATGCAAAATCAAACAATTAAAACATGGTTTATTACAGGTGCTTCTAAAGGCTTTGGGTTAATTATAGTTAAAAAGCTTTTGGCTAACGGGCAAAATATTGCAGCTACATCACGCAATGCAAAAAAACTTGCCGAGGTTGTGGGTAGCAATGCTTCCAATTTTTTACCGCTGGAAGTAACATTGGGTAATGATACCTCTGTAAAAGCTGCTATTGATAAAACTGCGGCTACATTTGGCAGTATAGATGTACTTATTAATAATGCAGGCTATGGGCTTGGCGGTAGCCTGGAAGAAGTAACCGATGCCGAAATACGGAATGTTTTTGAAATTAATGTTTTTGGCACCGTAAATACCATAAGGCATACCCTGCCTTATATGCGTAAACAAAAAGGCGGACACATCATCAATATTTCATCTATAGCAGGGTTTGCTCCCGGCATTGGCTGGGCACCTTATAATTCTACAAAATTTGCCGTTACCGGGTTAACCGGTGTTTTGGCTCAAGACGTGAAATCTTTAGGTATAAAAGTAACAACAGTTTCCCCCGGGGCTTTTCGTACAGAGTTTTTAACAGAAGATTCTATCGCCCTGCCTAAAACCCCCATTGATGCTTATAGCAATATACGCGAAACACACAACAGGTTTAAAGCTTATAATGGCAAACAGGCAGGCAATCCCGATAAAGGCGCCGATATTATAATTAACCTGGGCTTTAACCCTAACCCTCCTGTAAACCTGTTTTTAGGTACTGATGCCTATAACAGGGCGGCAGACCAAATTGAAGCACTTTCTAAGGAACTTGAAGAAAATAAGGATATAAGTTTTTCTACAGATTACTAATTTTTAACTGACATATATTATGAAAACATGGTTTATTACCGGAGCCAGCCAGGGCTTTGGGTTAGAGTTTATTACCCAATTATTAAGAGACGGTAACAATGTTGCCGCAACCTCCCGTAGCCTTTCGGGGCTTGAAAAAGCAGCAGGCACCCATCCCAATTTATTACCACTGGAAGTTGATATAGTGAATGAGCAAAGCGTAAAAACAGCTATCGAGAAAACTATTGCTGCTTTTGGCAATATAGATGTAGTGGTAAATAATGCAGGATACGGGCAGCTTGGCGCACTTGAAGAGCTAAGCGATGCAGAGGCGCGTAAAAATTTTGATGTAAATGTATTCGGTGCATTGAATGTTATACGCTATGCAATGCCGCAATTAAGAAAGCAGGGCAAGGGGCACATCATTAATATTTCATCAATAGCCGGGTTAACCGGCAACTTTGCCGGTTGGGGTATTTATTGTGCTACAAAATTTGCCATGGCCGGGTTTACTGAATCTCTTGCTGCTGAAGTAAAACCTTTTGGCATAAAAACTACCCTTGTGTTACCGGGATATTTCCGTACTAACTTTTTAGAAGGCTCTTCACTTAGCCTCCCGAAAAATGCTTTAGACGCTTACAGCGAGGTTAGAGAATCTACTATTATGCACCAAAACCAGATAAACGGCAACCAGCCCGGTGATCCTAAAAAAGGTGTATCCGAAATTATTAAGGTAGTAAATGAAGAAAAAGCTCCGCTATATTTAATGCTGGGTACAGATGCTGTACAGATGGCCGAAAACAAAGTGAGCCTGCTGGAAAACGAAATTGAGGCATGGAAAACAATAAGTGTTGCTACTGATTTTTAGAAAATCCCCATTGTTAGGTATTTTTTGCAAGTTATAAACAGGGTACCTTTGAAAAGTATAGATGTGTGTGCCCTTTTTAATACAGCGATAAGCTGCAAACTTTTTGAGGTGAACTCCCCGATTAACAGTCGGGGAGTTTTATTTTTGTTTTTTCGAAAAAAAATGTAATTTCGTGCTCTTAAAATCAATTTTTAATAAACATGAAAAAAATTATTTTTTGTAGTACATTACTTTTAGGTAGTTTATTTACTAATGCCCAAAATCTTACATTTGGCATTAAAGCCGGGGCTAATGGCAGTGACGTCATTAATAACCATCCTGACAATGGTTTTAAAGTCGGGTTACATTTTGGTGGGGTTGCAGAATTACATTTAGGCGAAAAATTTTCGCTTCAGCCTGAATTATTATTTTCTCAGCAGGGTTGTAATAATACCGAATGGTATATCAATGATGATCTTGAATATGTTGAAGAGGAATTTACATGGATTTTAAACTATGTTAACTTACCTGTAATGGTAAAATACTATGTTTTTGAAAATATGAGTATTGAAGCAGGCCCGCAGGTAGGATATCTTGTAAAAACAGAAATAACCTACGAGACCCGATATGAATACAGTGATGATGAAAAAATTACAATGGGTATTAATGAAATGATAAACAGGATTGACTTAGCTGCTGCTGCAGGCATTAGTTATAAATTACCTTTTGATTTTACTGCTTCGCTAAGATATGTTTTAGGTTTAAATTCAATGGTAAAAGATATAGGCTTTTCTAAAGGTCCAAAAAACTCTGTTTTTCAGGCATCTGTTACATATAGCTTTTTATAAGAGAAAATAAAAGGTGGTGTCTCAAAAGTGTCATTTTTGAGCGAAATGAATTTAAGGTAAAAAGTCTAACTATTTAAATATAGAAATTTTCCTTCGTCATGCACAAGGGTAACTCCCAAACCGGCATAGCAATGACATTTTGGTTGTAGATAACCTTTGAGACACCCCTTTTATTGTTTTGATACTATTTTTACCCTACAGATATAATGATGTGCTGTTATATATAAATAACCATCGCCAAAGGCACAATTACTGGTAGCTACACCTATGTGCACCCTACCCAATGCCTTACCCTGAGGTGATATAATAACAATGCCATTGGCAGCGCCTGCATATATATTACCGGTTGTATCTATTTCTATACCATCGGCAGCGCCTTTTTTTATTTCATCGCGCTGTTTGCTAAAGTCAAAAAATATTTTTCCTTTGCCTATTTTACCATCCTTTTCAACAGGATATACCATAATATACGGCCCACTGCCATCGCTCTGGCTTACATAAAGGGTTTTCTCATCCGGCGAGAGCGCTACACCATTAGGGCGTTTTAAGTCAGCTACTATCTGACGCACTGTGCCATCCGGCGTTATGCTGTATACACCATTGTTTTGCTGCTCCCGGTTTTTGGTATCGTTACCTCTATCGGGTAAACCATATGGAGGATCGGTAAAATAATACGTGCCATTACTGTGTTGACAAATATCATTAGGGCTGTTAAGGCGTTTACCCTCCCAACTGTCTGCCAGGGTAACTTTACCACCAAGAGTAAGGTTCATTTTACTAATGCGGCGGTCACCATGCTCGCAGGCCACCAGCTCGCCATCCTTATTTATTAAAAGTCCGTTACTGCCGGGCTCATCACTATACCGCCCCTGGCCAGTGTAGCCTGATGGTTTTAAAAAAGGTTTTACCCCTTCTTTTTCATCCCATTTAAACATAGTATTTTGTGGGGCATCACTAAAAAGCAAATACCCCCCGTTTTTAACCCATACCGGGCCTTCACTCCATATAAAGCCTGTCCCTAATACTTCTATTTTGGCATCTGCAGGAACGAGTTTAGTGAAATCATCATCATACACCTCTATGTCTCCTATAGTTGGCAAAGGCTGTTGGGCAAAAGCAGCAATACTAACAAACAGGGCTGCAAAAAATATTTTTCTCATTAAGTTTGGATTTTTGGGGAGTGAAGTTAAAGAAAATATTTCAGTATCTTTAATTAAAGAACAATCAATGTTATGAAGCTATTTTTATACCTATGCTGTGTCCTAATTATATTTTCATGCCAAAATAAAAGTCTGGACAAACCTTTATATAATATTGAGCATAAAAATAGTGTATCCGCAAGTGAGTTAACTACAATGGAAGATATGTACTCAAAATATGACCACAATAGCGAAACGCCTTATACTACAATTAACCGCCCCGAAAATAGTTTTATAAAACCAGCCTTGATACTACTTTACTTTTCAGCATCTGGACTGTTGACCCTGACGGACCCCATGCTGATTTTAAAATAACAGGCAAATCATTTTATGTTGTAGATTATGACGGTAATGGAGATATGCCTTATTTATTGAAGGATAATAAATTATCTGTTTTTTATGAAAACTATATTGAAGATGGCGAAATAACACTTCTTAAAAAAGATACCCTTAAAATACGTTGGAAGGGCACGGATACTGATATGACCTATGTAACATGGCCGGTTGATTAGCATCTTTATTCAAACAAGTTTCCCCTCTTTAAAATATAGCCTTTCTCTGTTCCGTCTTTCTTTTTAATTGTAACTGGCAGTGTTTTTGTTTCCTTATTTTTTATAAGTCCAACCAAAGCACACCATTTTTTCCGGTCAATGTTCTGGCAATCTGTCCCGTTGATTGAAATAACAACATCACCAACTTCCAAGCCTTGTGTAAAGGCACTACTACCTTCCCATACCAGCGCAATAGTTATAGTACCATCATCATATGCCGGGCCAAAACCAAATGTATTATATTTGTCATCTTCCTCTACAACAGTTTCCGGTAGGTAAATTCTTTTTTTATCCCAATCAAGAATAACCTCGCCAAAACCCTCAAAAATATCATTACCTATCAAAAAAGTTTCTCCTTCATCTATATCAGCAATCCCATTTTTTACAAGATGCCTTTTATTTTCTATATAAACCGAATCTATAGCTGCAAGGTATTTTTGCCTGGGTTTAGCATTGTAAAGCGTTATAGTACTGTTGCCATATCCTTTATTATAAGGTAAGCTGCGTAATTTCTCACTTTTAAAGAACAGGCTATCGGGTATAGAAAAGCCGCCATTATACCCGGTATCCATCAACATAATTACGCTATAGCCCCCCATATAAACTGTAAGCAATGGTGAACCGGAAAAACCCTCTTTAAAATCGATTGGGTAGAAATTTTTTGAGGGTTTAATTTTTTTGTCAGACATAATAAGTTGCCGGTTTTTATAATCAATCTTCCAGTGGCAGGTGCGCATAATGTTGGTACCCAGCAATCCGTCAATTTTTTCGCAGAACAGGCTTCCAAATTTTTTAAAGTCTGATGCTATTACCGCTACATCCTTAAATTCTATATCTGAAAAAGCAAGCTTATCTAAAATATAAACGGGCATTTGCTCTATTTGCCCTGAACCGTCTACCATTTCATTACTAAACAACTCATGCAACTCCAGCTTATCTTTTATTTCCTGAGATACTATAGTAGTTGCCCCCGTGTCAAAAAGAAAGTGATATATTTCTCCCCCTATTTGCACGGGGACAACAATCTCTTCATTAACCCCATATTCAAAAGGAATAGTTTTTACAAAATTTTTCTGCAGGCGCGTTGTACCAAATAAGTATTTATCACGGTTTTTAATGGCTTCTTTTTGTGCATCGGTTTGTGACAATACCAAAAAAGGTACTAATAGTAATAATAAAATATACTTCATTTTTATAAAAGTTAGTAGCCTCCAAATTAAATAAAAAAGGGGCTGTCTCAAAAGGGACAGCTCCTTTTTTTTATAATCAATTCTGATTTCTCTTTATTTACTGATTTAT
>NZ_JBELPZ010000026.1:0-20640 GCF_046000445.1 Flavobacterium rhizosphaerae
TATAAATCAGTAAATAAAGAGAAATCAGAATTGATTATAAAAAAAAGGAGCTGTCCCTTTTGAGACAGCCCCTTTTTCTTTTTGTAAGCACTACGCAATAATTAATGGTTGTTAAGTTTATAATTTTATATAAATTAAATTTTTTGGTTTATATATGTAAGTATATAACGCCTTTATGTTTTAAAAATAAAACTATAAATACATCTTTGTCTTGTAAATAACAATTAACCGATTGTTTCACAATCTGGATAAAAAATAACAAGACTATGTGTGGTATTTTAGCAATTATCGGAAAAGGAAAAGATGAGGCTTTGGTAAAACAGCTTTCAAAACGCATGTCGCATCGCGGCCCGGACGAAAGTGATATTCATCTAACCGAAAATGGGCATATACTAAGCCATGAAAGGCTCTCTATTGTAGACCTGCATACTGGCAAACAACCCATACAGGGAACAAAAAATGCCTGGATGGTTCACAATGGCGAAATATATAACCATCAGAAACTTCGTGATAATGAGCTAAAGGACCATACATTCAGGACTACATCAGATTCTGAAGTAATTGTACACCTGTATGAGCAATACGGTTACGAATTTTGTGATATGCTGGATGGTATCTTTACGTTTGTTGTGATTGATGGCGACGATTTTATTGCAGCACGCGATCCGCTTGGTGTTAAGCCACTGTATTATGGCCTTGATGAAAGGGGCAGGATATATTTTGCCAGCGAAATGAAAGCCATTGCCGATCAGTGCCAGTCGTTTTCAACCTTTCCTCCGGGGCATTACTACACTCCCAAAACAGGTTTTGTAAAATATTACCGCCCACAGTGGGAAGATGCTGCCAAAGCAGAAGAAGCAGTAGATTATACCTCCATAAGGCAAAGCCTTACACAGGCAGTTGAAAAAAGGCTGATGAGCGATGTGCCTATCGGGGTATTGCTTTCGGGCGGGTTGGATAGTTCGATAACTTCATCAATTGCTGCCAGGTTGTTAAAAAACAGTAGTCAGCACAAGCTTCATTCATTTTCTATAGGGCTTGATGCCCTGGCGCCCGATACGCTTGCGGCACGCAAAGTGGCTGATTTTCTGGGAACAGAACACCATGAAATACACTTTACTATAGAGCAGGGTATAGAAATACTGGATAAATTAATATGGCACCTGGAAACGTATGATGTAACATCTATACGTGCCAGTACACCCATGTACTTTTTGAGCAAGGCAATAACAGATTTAGGTATAAAAGTGGTACTTTCCGGCGAAGGCAGCGATGAGATTTTTGGCGGATACCTGTATTTTCATAATGCGCCCACTCCGTTAGATTTTCAGAAAGAAACTATAGACCGGGTGCAGAAACTGTTTACAGCAGACTTGTTAAGGGCCGATAAAAGTACCATGGCACATGGGCTTGAAGCACGGGTACCGTTTTTAGACAAGGCATTTTTAGAAATGGCCATAAAAATAAAACCCCAAGCCAAACAACCCAAAACCCACGGCGGGGTAGAAAAATACATTTTAAGAAAAGCATTTGATACCCCGGAGCAGCCTTACCTGCCGGAAGAAGTTTTGTGGAGGCAAAAAGAGCAGTTTAGTGATGGGGTAGGATATAACTGGATTGATATGTTGATTGACTATTGCGCATCAAAAGTAACGGATGAAGAAATGGAAAAAGCTACAGAGCATTTTCCTTATAACACCCCCGCTACTAAAGAGGCTTATTATTACCGTAGTATATTCCATAAGCACTTTCCGCAGGTTAGCGCAGCACAGACAGTGCGTAAATGGATACCCAAGTGGCAGGCCAATACAGACCCAAGTGGCCGTGCCAATGCAGCCCATGTAAAAGCAGATACCTTAATTGCACAAAATAAAATAGCCGTTTAGTTTTATAATATGTTCAGGTTTTTTAGAATTTAGTTTGTTTGTTTGTGGAGATGCATCCCGGCCAATGGCCGGGATCATTTTTTTAAAATTTATGGGTTAATATTTTATATATTAGTGTATATCAACCAAACAATCTTTATTTATGCTTAACAATATTAAAACTCCGGGTGTTTATATTAATGAAATAAATTCTTTTACAAATTCAGTAGCCCCGGTGGCTACTGCTATTCCTGCTTTTATTGGTTATACACCACAAGCAGTATATCAAGGTAAATCGTATGTAAATGTTGCTCAAAAAATTACTTCATTTGCAGAGTTTGTGTCTATTTATTGCTACCCGGACCCTGCGCCGCCGGCAAGTCCTGCAAAACAATATCAGCCACAGTATTACTTAGTAGAGCAAAAAAATATCCTTGCCAACAAGGCATATACAACTATAAGCGGTAAAAATTATGCCATTGTACCCGACCCTGATACCATTTATTATTTGTATAACAGCATACGGCTGTTTTACGAAAACGGTGGAGGCGATGCATACATTGTATCAGTGGGCACTTATGGGCAACCATTGGGAAATCCTCTAACACCGGGTAGCCAGATTGTAAATAATAACGTATTACTTACCGACCTTATAAGTGGCCTTGGGTTATTAAAGAATGAGGAGGAGCCTACTTTGTACATCTGCCCGGAGGCAACACTGCTTTCTGTGGCAGATAACGGCACATTAATGCAGCAAATGTTGCTGCAGGCCTCTGAAATGCAAACTGCTATAGCGGTATTTGATATTATTGGAGGGCGTAACCCAGACCCTCTTACCTACACTGATGATATTGCTACCTTTAGAGGTAATACAGGTGTACAGGGCTTAAGCTATGGCGCCGCATACTATCCGTTTATTGGTACCACTATTATGGATAATAGGGATGTTGATTATACAAACCTGTTTGGAGGCGATGTAAAAAAGCTGGAGCCATTTTTAAATTCCCCAGATAACCCCAACCCTTGGGTAGCAACCATATTGGCAATGATAGAAAACCCGGGCAGTAACCCGCTAACCACAACACAATACAACAATGCGCTGCTTAATGCAAGTAAAACCTACAGTCAAATTATAAAACACATACTGTTTGACGCCAACATACTGCCCCCCAGCGGAGCAATGGCAGGTGTTATTACAGTAACAGATAATGGAGTTGGCGTATGGGAAGCTCCGGCAAATACATCTATCATAGGGGCAGTATCATTACCCATACGCCTCTCTGATAGCCAACAGGCAGATTTGAATGTAGATATGAGTACAGGAAAATCAATCAATGCCATACGTTATTTTAATGGTTTAGGCATTCTTATATGGGGTGCGCGCACGCTTGATGGCAACAGCAATGACTGGCGCTATATTTCTGTAAGGAGGACCATGATATTTCTGGAGCAATCCTGTAAACGTGCTGCGCAGGCTTATGTATTTGAGCCTAATACTAAAAGCACATGGGAAGCAGTAAAATCATTGATTAGCAGTTTCTTAGTTTCTGTATGGAAAGAAGGCGGATTGCAGGGCGCTTCATCTTCAGATGCTTTTTATGTACAATGCGGCTTAGGTGTTACCATGACATCAGACGATATATTAAACGGTTTTATGAGGGTAACAATTGGAGTGGCAGTGGTAAGGCCTGCTGAATTTTTAGTAATAACTTTTTCGCAACAAATGGCAGAATCAAATTAGCTTTAATAATGTTTAAAAGGTTTTTGGCTTTTGTATTAATAAATTGTTAATAACTTAAAAACTAATTAGAGGCGATTTGTGGCATTATCTCTCGTGTTTTGCTATATTTGTTCGTTAAACTAAAAATTTTGCAAAGAACATAAATTTATGAGCGAAGAAGCAAAGAAAAACAATTATTCGGCAGACAGTATACAGGCCCTTGAGGGTATGGAGCATGTAAGGATGCGTCCGTCAATGTATATAGGCGATGTTGGTGTAAGAGGACTTCACCATCTTGTTTATGAAGTTGTAGATAACTCTATAGATGAGGCGCTTGCCGGTTATTGCGATACTATAAGCGTAGATATTAATGAAGATAACTCCATTACAGTAGAAGATAACGGCCGGGGTATACCGGTAGACATGCATAAAAAAGAAGGCGTTTCGGCCCTTGAGGTGGTAATGACCAAAATTGGCGCCGGCGGTAAATTTGATAAAGACTCGTATAAAGTTTCGGGTGGTTTGCATGGTGTGGGTGTTTCGGTAGTAAACGCACTTTCTACCCGCATGCATTCAACAGTATTTCGCGAAGGCGTAATTTATGAGCAGGAGTATGAAAGGGGTAAATCACTTTATCCGGTAAAACAAACTGGCACAACAGATAAAAGGGGTACCCGCCAAACGTTTTATCCTGACACCACTATTTTTACCCAAACGGTTGAGTTTTCTTATGATACGCTTGCGGCACGTATGCGTGAGCTTTCATACCTTAATAAAGGTATAACCATAACCCTTACCGATAAAAGGGAAAAAGATGATAAAGGAGAATTTAAGCACGATGTATTTTTCTCAGAAGAAGGGCTTAAAGAATTTGTAAGGTTTCTTGACGGTAACCGTGAGCCTATCATCTCTGATGTAATTAGTATGGAAACTGACAAGGGAGATGTGCCAGTAGAGGTCGCCCTTGTATATAATACTACGTATACCGAAAATATTTTTTCTTACGTAAATAATATAAATACCCACGAGGGGGGTACACACCTTTCCGGTTTCAGGAGGGGGCTTACAAATACCCTGAAAAAATATGCTGATAATTCCGGCTTGTTAGAAAAGCTGAAATTTGAAATTTCGGGCGATGACTTCCGGGAAGGGCTTACGGCAATTATATCGGTAAAAGTACAGGAGCCCCAGTTTGAGGGCCAGACCAAAACCAAGTTGGGTAACAGGGAGGTAGTAGCACCGGTAAGCCAGGCAGTAAGCGAAATGCTTGAAAATTACCTGGAAGAAAACCCTAATGATGCCAAAACCATTGTGCAGAAAGTAATACTTGCCGCACAGGCACGCCACGCGGCTAAAAAAGCCCGTGAAATGGTGCAACGCAAAACCGTTATGGGCGGTGGTGGTTTGCCCGGTAAACTAAGTGACTGCTCTGAGCAGGATCCTCAAAAATGCGAAATTTTCCTTGTAGAGGGAGATTCGGCAGGGGGTACTGCAAAACAGGGGCGTGACAGGGCGTTTCAGGCTATATTGCCGTTAAGGGGTAAAATACTTAACGTGGAAAAAGCCATGCAGCACAAAGTGTTTGAAAACGAAGAGATTAAAAATATATTTACGGCTCTTGGGGTAACCATTGGTACCGCCGAAGACAGTAAAGCGCTTAACCTGGAAAAACTACGCTATCATAAAGTGGTTATTATGTGTGATGCCGATGTTGATGGTAGCCATATATCTACCCTTATACTTACGTTCTTCTTCCGTTTTATGAAAGAGCTTATAGAAAATGGGCACGTTTATATAGCTACACCACCGCTTTATCTTGTAAAGAAAGGAAGCAAAAAAGAATATGCATGGACAGAGGTGCAACGCGACCAGGCATCTGAACGTATGGGTAGCGGTGTTTCTATCCAGCGCTATAAAGGTTTGGGAGAAATGAATGCCGAGCAGCTTTGGGATACTACTATGGATCCTGAGTACCGCACGCTAAGACAGGTGAGTATAGACAGCCTGGCAGAAGCCGACAGGATTTTTAGTATGCTGATGGGAGATGAGGTGCCGCCAAGGCGTGAATTTATTGAGAAAAATGCATCTTATGCTAATATAGATGCGTAAAATAGTTACAAAAGTGGTTGTTGCCGCAGGCCTGCTATGTACGGGCAAAGTTGTGGCGCAATCTGTTCCGGTTGAAGATTTTGGGCATCTGTTAAATGATGCCCTTTTTTTTTCTGATAAATATGTAACCCCGGCCACAGATGCAGCCATTTACCAGTCGGTTTCGGGATGGGTAAACAGTAATAAAAATACAGATCTCTGGGATGTTTCTTTTGGGTTGCATACCAACATATTTTTTACACCAAAAAGCGACCGGACGCTTACCATATATAACAGCGATTTTACTTTTTTTCAGTTAGAGCAAGGTACACAGGCTACTGTGCCAACAGCCTTAGGAGATAAAAAACAGGTATACCTTACCGGTATGCTGGGCGATGACGAAGTGCGCCTTGAAACCCCGCAGGGGATAAATATGGAAACCGTAGCTTACCCTTACCTTCAGGGGTCACTGGGGCTTGGGTTTGGTACAGCATTAGTAATTAAATATTCTCCCGAAGTTAAGCTTAAAAAAAGTAAATACCAGGTATATGGCCTGGGGCTGCAACACAGTATAAGCCAGTACATAAAACCTTTAAAAAACCGCAATATTTACCTGAGCCTGCTGGCTGCATTCAGTAAAGAAGATGTATGGTTTAATTTCCTGGATGTACAAACTGACTACGGTACCCTGGGTATTAGCCAGATAAACGGACTTGTAGATACCTGGCAGTTTCAGCTCACGGCTTCTAAAGTGTATGGCAACTGGGAGCCTTTGGCCACCTTTATGGTTACCACAAGCGAGGTAAAATATAAAGTAGGGGGTGAGCGTGGCAGTATAGAAGATGTAATTCCTGTACAGCAGGTGGTTAATGATGGCCTTAAGGAAATTTATAAAACAAGGGTAAATTATATAGGTGAGGCCGGTGTAACCTTTAATAAGGGCAATTTTAATGTACAAGGTATACTTGCTTTTGGTAAATTTGTAAATACTAATGTTTCTGTACATTATTTAATCAATTAAACCAAATCCTTAAAAATTAATATATTATGAAAGTAACAATAGTGGGCGCCGGCAACGTAGGTGCAACCTGTGCAGATGTAATTGCATACAGGGGTATTGCAAGCGAAATAGTTTTATTAGATATAAAAGAAGGCTTTGCCGAAGGCAAAGCTATGGATATGATGCAGTGCGCCCCCACAACAGGCTTTAATACTAGGGTAGTGGGTACTACCAAAGATTATAGTAAAACAGCAAACAGCAGCGTTGTGGTTATTACATCGGGTGTGCCCCGTAAACCGGGCATGACCCGCGAAGAGCTTATAGGTATTAATGCCGGTATTGTAAAAGAAGTAGCCGAAAATATTTTGCAGCATTCACCAGATGCCATTATAGTAGTGGTTAGCAACCCTATGGATACTATGGCATACCTTACCCTCAAAGCAACAGGCCTGCCTAAAAACAGGGTAATAGGTATGGGTGGTGCGCTTGATAGTTCTCGTTTTAAATACTTCCTGTCTCAGGCGCTTGATAAACCAGCATGGGATATCCATGGTATGGTAATAGGCGGGCATGGCGATACCACCATGATACCCCTTACACGCCTGGCTTCTTATAGCGGCAGCCCGGTTTCGCAATTTCTTTCTGCAGAAGAACTGGATAAAGTAGCTGCAGATACTATGGTAGGCGGGGCTACATTAACTAAGCTTTTGGGCACATCGGCATGGTATGCACCGGGAGCTTCTGTGGCGTATCTGGTAGACAGTATAGTTAACGACCAAAAGAAAATGATACCCTGCTCTGTAATGTTGGAAGGCGAATACGGGCAGAGTGATATATGTATAGGTGTGCCTTGTATAATAGGCAAAAATGGCATTGAGGAAATTGTTGATATTAGCCTTAATGAGGAAGAAAAGGAAAAATTTGCAAAGAGCGCTGAAGCCGTTAGAAACATGAATGAAGCGCTTAAGGAAATACTGTAGCAATATTTACGCTTTACGGTAAAACTATATTTGGGCTGCCAAAGGGCAGCCCTTTTTTTTAAGATATATTTTAGAAATAAATTGGTTAATCGTATGGTAAATTATATATTTGCTCGTTTTTAAAAAAATGGAATAATTAATTTTAACAAGAATGCAGAATAAGGGACTCGTTAAATTTTTCGCAATTATTTTTGCGTTAGTATGTATCTACCAGCTTTCTTTCACATTTGTTGCCAGTAATATAGAGGACAACGCTAAGGCTTATGCCAATGGGGATGCTAACAAAGAGGTTGAATACTTAGACTCTATAGGAGACCAGAAAGTGTATCCCGTTTTTGGTTATACCTATGATGAAGTAAAAAACAAGCAAATTAATAAAGGGCTTGACCTTGAAGGTGGTATAAATGTGATGCTTGAAATATCTGTAAAAGATATTTTAAAAGGGCTTGCAAACAACAGCACTAATGCTGTTTTTAACCAGGCGCTGGACCAGGCAACAAGAGAGCGAGAGGGCAACCAGGACTATATTGATGCCTTTTTTATTGCATTTAAAGATGTGTCTCAGGGTAAAGTAAAACTTGCTTCACCTGAAATATTTACCAACAGGATTAACGATCCGGCTATTACTACTGATATGACGGATGACCAGGTAGAGGCCGTAATCCGTAAAAAAGTAAGCGAATCGTTAGACAGTGCCTTCCGCGTACTTGTTGAGCGTATTGATAAATTTGGCGTTGTGCAGCCAAACATCCAGAAACTGGGTGAGTCTGGCCGTATTATGGTTGAATTGCCGGGCGCTAAAGATATAGACCGTGCTAAAAAATTACTTCAGAGTACAGCACAGCTTGAGTTTTGGGAAACGTTTAAAGGTTCAGAAGTTCAGCAGTTTTTTTATACAGCTAATGAAACATTAAAAGCCACTGAAAAATCTGATAAGCCATCTACTGAAGAGACAGCTACTAAAGTTAATGACTCTATTGAGAAACTTCTTGGTGCTTCTTCAGATTCTGCTACTCCTGCTAAAGGCAACAACCCGTTGTTTGACCTTTTACAGATTAACCCTTCGCAAAGCCCTATTGTAGGTGTTGCGGCTGCTAAAGACACTAAAAAGATAAGCGGTTACCTTAACAGGGCTGATATCCGCGCGCTACTTCCTTCTGAAATGCGTTATGTGCGTTTTGCATGGGGTAAGGCCGATAAAGATAATAACACGGTAGAATTATATGCACTTAAAGGCAACAGGGAAAATATACCGCCATTGGCAGGTAATGTAATTACCGGTGCCAGCAATACATTTGACCAGTTTAGCCGTCCGTCTGTAGAAATGCAGATGAACACCAAAGGCGCCCAGAAATGGGAAGAACTTACTGGTAAAGCCTACCGCGAAGGAGGAAACATTGCCATAGTGCTGGATAGCGTGGTGTATTCTGCACCAAGTGTAACTTCGGGCCCTATTGCAGGTGGTAACTCACAAATTACAGGTAGTTTTGATGTAACCGAAACAAAAGATTTAGCCAACATATTAAGGGCAGGTAAACTTCCTGCTTCAGCAGATATTGTACAGTCAGAAGTGGTAGGTCCGTCATTAGGACAGGAAGCTATAGATAGTGGTATTACCTCTTCAATAGTTGGTTTATTACTTATCTCATTATGGATGATTGTTTACTACGGCAAAGCCGGTTGGTTTGCCAACATTGCGCTTGTGGTTAACTTACTATTCCTTTTTGGTGTACTTGCAAGTATTGGTGCGGTATTAACGCTTCCGGGTATTGCTGGTATTGTGTTAACAATGGGTACAGCGGTAGATGCCAACATTATTATATATGAGCGGGCAAAAGAAGAACTGCGATCCGGTAAAACACTTGCAGAGTCTATAAAGATTGCTTATAGCTGGAAAGGTGCCATGTCTGCCATTGTAGATGCTAACGTTACTACATTCCTTACAGGTTTGGTGCTATTAATATTTGGTACAGGCCCGGTTAAAGGTTTTGCTACAACATTACTTATAGGTATTCTTACATCACTGTTTACGGCTATATTTATTACAAGGATATTTCTTGATACCAGCGCAGTTAAAAACGGTAACATCACTTTTGATACGTCAATGTCTAAAAACTGGTTCAGGAATTTCCACTTTAACTTCCTGGGCAAAAAGAAACTTGCTTATATTATATCAGGTGTACTTATAGTGGCAAGTTTTGTGTCGTTCTTTACCAATGGGCTTGACCAGGGTATCGATTTTGTAGGTGGACGTACTTTCCAGGTAAGGTTTGATAAACCGGTTTCTGCTGACGATGTAAGGCAAACCCTTTCTGCCGAAAATGTGTTTGGCGGTGGTGTAGATGCCAAAGTATTTGGTGAAGATAACCAGTTACGTATAACTACAAAATACAAAGTTAATGAGCACGGAGTAGAGGTAGACCAGGAGGTTAACAAATTAATGTATGATAACCTTAAAAAATATTATTCAACACAACTATCGTATGATGATTTTGTAAACGGTCATGATGGAAAACAGTACGGTATTATGCAGGCTGTTAAAGTAGGGCCTACCATTGCAGATGATATTAAAACAGACTCATACTGGGCTGTAGCAGGCTCGCTGGTTATTGTGTTCCTGTACCTGATGCTGAGCTTCAGGAGGTGGCAATATAGCCTTGGTGCGGTAGCGGCCGTAGCGCATGATGTTATTATAGTATTGGGTATTTACTCGGCATTCTATAAAATTGCGCCGTTCCAGATGGAAATGAACCAGCACTTTATTGCAGCGATACTTACCGTTATTGGTTACTCCTTAAATGATACCGTAATTGTGTTTGACAGGGTTAGGGAGTTTCTTGCCGGTAAAACAAAAGGTACATTCTTTGAAATTGTAAATAAGTCTATAAATACTACCATATCCAGAACGATAAATACATCGCTTACGGTAATATTTGTATTGCTTATCATGTTTATTTTTGGAGGTGATTCTATCCGAGGATTTATTTTTGCAATGCTTGTAGGTATTGTGGTTGGTACATATTCATCATTGTTTATTGCTACGCCAATATTGGTAGATACTACTCCGGAATCTGAAAAAGAGAAAATTGAAGAGCAGCATAACGAATAAACGCTGTAACAGACAATAATATAAGGCCTGCTGATTCAGCAGGCCTTTTTTAATTTATAAGAGTTTGGCCTGATATTGGATGTAAAGCAATTTTTAAACTATCTTAGCGTTAATTTTTAAAAGGAAAACTTTAAAACGGATAAATTTTTTATGCAGAACTTACAAGACGTTGACACCCTTGCCACAGCAACCGATGCTGCACTAACCGGGGAACCTGTTGAAAAAACATTATCAATTTGGGAACTGCTTACCAGCGGTGGGCTTGCCGGCCAGATTATTATGGTGATTTTGGCACTTTTACTTTTTGTAGCCATTTACCTTTATATAGAAAGGACACTGGCGCTTAAAGAAGCTTCTAAAATTGATAAGGGCTTTATGAACCAGATTAGGGACCATATAACCCACAGGCGTTTTGATAGTGCAAAGCTGCTGTGCCAGCATACCAATTCACCCGTTTCAAGACTGGTTGAAAAAGGTATTTCGCGTATTGGCAAACCGCTAGAAGATATTAACACGGCTATAGAAAATGCAGGTAAGCTTGAAATTTATAATCTGGAAAAAAATGTAAGTATACTGGCTACCATATCGGGAGCCGGGCCTATGATTGGGTTTTTAGGTACTGTTGTAGGTATGATACTTGTTTTCTTTAATATAGAAAAAGGTGGCGGTCAGATACAGATAGACCTGCTTGCCGGTGGTATTTATACGGCTATGACTACTACTGTAGTGGGGCTTATTGTAGGGGTTTTTGCGTATATTGGCTATAACCACCTTGTAGTAAAAACAGATAAGATTGTAAACCAGATGGAAGCTACTGCCGTAGAGTTTCTGGATTTATTAAATGATCCGGTATAATTATGAAGTTTAGAAGCAGAAACAGGGTAACGCCGGAATTCAATATGTCGTCTATGACGGATATAGTGTTCCTGTTATTAATATTTTTTGTGCTTACCTCTACCATGGTAACACAAAACGCTTTAGACATTAACCTGCCAAAAGCGCAGGGTAAAACAGAGAACAACCAGAATGTAGCGGTAAACATAACTAAAGACCTTGCTTATTATATTGATAACGAGCAGGTAGACGAGGCAAACCTTGAAGCGCAGTTAATGCAGCTTTTAGGTAACAACGAAAATAAAGCCATTATTTTAAGGGCAGAACAGGGTGTGCCAATTGAAAAAGCCGTATCTGTTATGGATATAGCCTACAGGAATAAATTTAAAATTGTATTGGCGGTAGACCCTAAATAATTTCACTATGAAATATTTAGAAACAAAAAACGAAAGGATATCATTTACGGTGGCAACAGTAATATTGCTATTGTTAGCGCTACTGTGCATTCTTTTTAGCCTAAGTTATTTTGACCCACCACCGGAAAATGGCATAGCCATAAACTTTGGTACCAGTGATGTGGGTATGGGCGATATACAGCCTACCGAGCCTGTACGCTCTGCACCGCAGCCAACACCCACACCGCCGCAAACTGCCCCTGTTGAGGAGCAGGTAGTAACCCAGGATGTGGAGGACGCACCGGTTATCAGCAATGAAAAGCCTACAAAACAACCTCCTAAAGAGCAGGTAAAGCCTACCCCTAAGCCCACACCTGCCCCGCCCACACCCTCAAAAGCTACTAATGATGCGCTTAACAGCCTTATTAATGGCCCTAAAAGCGATGGAAAGGCTAATGGCGGAGAGGGCAATGATAATAAAGCCGGAGACAAAGGCCGCATTGACGGTACCCTTGGTGGCGATTATAATGGTGGCAGCGGAGGCGGAAATACCCGTGGCGGTAATGGAAATTACCAATTGGGTAACCGTGGTGCACTTGCTAAGCCGTCTCCTAAGTACACCTGTAATGAACAGGGCACTGTAGTGGTTCAAATATCAGTAAACCGTAGCGGTAAGGTTATAGAAGCTAACTCTGGCGTACGTGGTACTACCAATGCCGCAAGCTGCCTTTTAGAGCAGGCACGTATTGCAGCTATGAATACTACCTGGGAACCAGACCCTGATGCGCCGGACAAACAAATTGGTAAGATTATATATAACTTTAAGCTTACAGACTAATTGATGATATTATAGTTGCTATATTCTTTCTATCATAGAGAATCAGCACACAGCGTAAATATAAAAAACACAAAAAACAAGGCGGCTAAAATACTTTAGCCGCCTTGTTTTTTAGTATATATATTATCCTTATATCATAATGTTTCTGTTCTTTTCTTTGCAGTAAATATAAGATAGATACCAACAATTATAAACGGTATACTAAGCCATTGTCCGGTAGAGAGTATAGGATTTTCTCCTTCTATGCCACCCTGACTTTGTTTTACAAATTCAACTATAAAACGGACGGTCCATAGTAATATAAGGAATACCCCGAATATAAGCCCGTGATGTTTTCTGGCAGGGGTTTTCCAGTACATATAAAACACAACAAGGAAAACAAAAATATAGCAAAAAGCTTCATATAACTGCGCCGGGTGCCTGTAAGGTATAGTGGCCAGTACATCAGAAAACCTTGGGTCATGCTCAATCATATCATATGCCTGGTTAGCGGTTGTTGCCCCGGTTTTGTGCATGGCAGCATACTTGTTAAGGTGGTCTTCGCCACGTATAAAACGTACCGCAGTAGGCAGGTCGGCAGAGGTAGGGTTGCCTAAAATTTCACTATTAAAAAAGTTTCCTATCCTCACAAAAATACCACCGCATGCCACAGGTATTACTATACGGTCTAATACCCAAAGCACAGGGCGGTGTATTACTTTTTTACTGTATAGTATAACGGCAAGTACAATACCAATAGCCGCACCATGGCTGGCAAGCCCTGCAAAGCCTGTAAATTCAAATTCGCCGTTTTCATCCCACCTAAAGGGTAGTAGTATCTCTGCTTTGTGTTCACTAAAATAAGGCCAGTCATAAAAAAACACATGCCCAAGCCTTGCGCCAAGCAGTGTGGCAACAATAGTATATATAAACAGTTTATCAAGCTTTTCGTTTGATTCGCCTTCGCGGTCAAATATTTTTTTCATTATGTACCACCCAAGCCCAAAAGCTACAACAAACATAAGGCTGTAAATTCTGAGTGTTAAAGGGCCTAAAGAAAAGCCTTCGCTTGGGTTCCAGGTAATGCTTAAGGGGTGTATCATGTATTGTGTTTTATTAGTTTGTATTACAAATATAAAATTTGTTACACGGTATACGGTTAATTAATGTTTATGGCTACAGGTTTTCTGTGGCACAGGGTCATACCCTTTGCCACCCCAGGGGTTGCAGCTTGCAATACGTTTTATGCCAAGCCATCCGCCTTTAAACAGTCCATGTATTTTTAAGGCTTCAATAGTATATTGGGAGCAGGTAGGAGTATAACGGCATGCCGAAGGCAAAAATGGAGAAATTAACGTTTGGTATACCCTGATAAGGAACACAAAAGGCATTATTGCCAGTTGGCCTGCTTTCATACGCTTTTTTAGTTTATACTGAAGGTTGTACCTTCTTTAGTATCTTTAAGCTCTATGCCCATGCTGGTAAGTTTATTCCTGATTTCATCAGAAAGGCTAAAGTTTTTATTGGCCCGGGCTTCCTTACGCATTTCAATAAGCATGTTTACTACACCTTCCAGCTTTTCATTACTGCCATCACTGCCTTTTTCATCTTTAAGCCCGAGTACATCAAATACAAAAGCATGCATTGTTTTTGATAGTGTTTCTATATCTGTAGCAGATAATGATTCTTTTTTCTCTTTTAACAGGTTTATATAATGTACGCCTTCAAAAAGCTGTGCAATAAGTATAGGGCTGTTAAAGTCATCATTCATGGCATCGTAGCAAGCCTGTTTCCATGCATTAATATCAAGCGTAGAGCTATTGGCAGGGTTAAGGTGTATAATGGTTTCTAAGGCTTCCATAAGGCGGTTGTAGCCTTTCTCGGCAGCCAGTATGGCATCATTACTAAAGTCAAGCACGCTCCTGTAATGTGCCTGTAGTATAAAGAAACGCACTACCGCAGGCGAAAAAGGTTTACTTAATTTATCGTTATTGCCGGTAAAAATCTCCCTTGGCAAAATGTTATTACCGGTAGATTTAGACATTTTTTTGCCGTTTAGAGTAAGCATGTTGGCGTGCATCCAGTAGTTAACCGGAGACTGCCCGGTAGCCGCTTCGTTTTGTGCAATTTCGCATTCATGGTGCGGAAACTTAAGATCCATACCCCCGCCATGTATATCAAAATGTTTGCCCAGGTATTTGGTGCTCATACTTGTACACTCTAAGTGCCACCCGGGGAAACCATCGCCCCAGGGCGAAGGCCATCGCATAATATGTTGAGGCTCTGCTTTTTTCCATAAGGCAAAATCAGCAGGGTTGCGTTTTTCGTCCTGTCCGGCAAGTTCGCGGGAGTTAGAAAGCATATCATCCAAATTGCGCCCGCTTAACTGCCCGTAATTATGGGTTTTGTTAAATGTAACCACATCAAAATACACAGAGCCGTTGCTTTCATAAGCAAATCCGTTGGACATTATTTCTTTAATGGTTTCAATCTGCTCTATTATATGTCCGGTAGCGGTAGGCTCTATACTGGGAGGCAGGTTGTTAAACAACTCAAGTATCTGGTGGAAATCAACAGAATATTGCTGTACAATTTCCATAGGCTCCAGTTTTTCCAAACGGGCTTTTTTTGCAATTTTATCTTCGCCTTCATCAGCATCATCTTCAATATGGCCTACATCGGTAATATTGCGCACATAGCGCACTTTGTACCCCAAATGCTTAAGGTATCGGTACACGAGATCAAAAGAAATAAAGGTGCGGCAATTACCCAAATGCACATTGCTGTATACTGTAGGGCCGCAAACATACATACCTACAGATCCCTGGTGTATGGGGGTAAAAACTTGTTTTTCCCCGCTTAGCGAATTATAAATTTTAAGCGCCTGGTTTTGATAAAACTGCATGCTGTTTATATATTTTTACTGCTAAAATTGTGTGTCGAGCTGAATATAATCTAAAAATTCTCGCCTAACATTTTCTTCTTTAAATTTACCTGAAAATTCTGAAGTAACAGTGCTGCTTTCAATATCGCGTATTCCCCTTGAATTTACACAGAGGTGCTTGGCATCTATCACACAGGCAACATCTTCTGTATTCAGTACTTTTTTGAGTTCTTCAACAATTTGTATAGTAAGGCGTTCCTGTACCTGCGGGCGTTTAGCATAATAATCTACAATGCGGTTCATTTTAGAAAGCCCAACAACCTTGCCGCTGGATATATAAGCTACATGGGCACGCCCAACAATAGGCAGCAGGTGATGCTCACAGGTAGAATATATGGTTATATTTTTCTCTACCAGCATTTCGCCATACTTATATTTGTTTTCAAATGTGCTTGGTATCGGTTTCCTTTCCGGATTTAAACCACCAAATATTTCCTTTACAAACATTTTTGCAACACGGTTTGGTGTCCCTTTCAGGCTATCGTCTGTCAAATCCATCCCAAGTGTGTTCAGTATGCTTTCAACATCCTTTTTTATAAGAGCTATTTTTTCATCATCGCTAAGTTCAAAGGCATTCTTCCTTAATGGAGTTTCTGCACTGGTGCCAATATGGTTTTCGCCCAGTTCATCTGTTGCGTTTTCGTTATTGATCATTATCTGTATTTAATCTTAAAATCTATTATTCTTTTATATAAAAAATGGTTTGCAAAGATAGTTATAAAAGTTTATTTAAAATTTAAAAACCAACAGGGCTGATTTTTATTATAATATGAACTTAAAAACACTTTTACTATGCTGGTAATTATAGTTTTGCGTTATTAATTGTAAAAGTGAGTAGGGTAAAGTTATTTTGAACTGTTTATTTAAAAAAATAACGTTTTGTGTTGCGTTTGTGTCAATTTATCGTAAATTTCGCGTTTAAAAAAATGTAGTTATATAAAAATGAAGAAGTTTTATACCCTCTCGCTATTCTTTTTATTATCAATCTCTGCTTTTTCACAAGCTCCGGGTCCAGACTGGTATGTACCTCCTGTGGATGATCCTGATGAAGAAGGTAATGTTACTGACCCGTTTTGTGCTGGTGGTTCTGAATATACTTTTCCCGGCGTTGCCGGTGGTTTTGGAGCAGGCAACATGGGGGGGGTTGACTGTTTAGGCTCTACCCCAAACCCGGTTTGGTATTATATGCAGATTGCTAATCCCGGAGATCTTGTATTTACGCTGGAACAAACCGCCTATGGAGGGGGGGGGATTGATGTTGACTTTGCGATATGGGGTCCTTTTGATTCTCCCGAAGAAGCACAACAGGCTGTACAGGATGACCCTGAACAGGGTGTTGTTGATTGTAGTTATTCTATTGATTCTGTAGAAATTATAGATATACCTGATGCACAGTCCGGAGAATTTTATCTTGTACTTATAACCAATTATAATGGTAGTGCAGGCGAAATAAGCCTTACACAAACGGGTGGTAGTGGTTCTACAAGCTGTGCCATTGTGTGCCCTATAAGTATAGGTGTAGATACAGAAATTTGCGAGGGTACATCTACTACGTTTGATGCTATACTGGGTGCTGATGACCTTGATCCGTCTGAAACTACCTACCAATGGTATTTTAATGGTGACCCTATAGAAGGCGCTACAGGGCCAAGCTATACGGCAAGCGAAGAGGGTACTTACTCTATAGTTGCTGTAAATCCGGGTTGTATAACAAATATGGAAGCTTCGGTAGAATTAACTTATGCACCTCCGGTTGTTGTTGAAGACCCCGAAAATCTGGAAGTATGCGCCAGTGCTACAAGCACAGGTCCTTATACGTATGATCTTACCGAAAATGATGAAGTGATTACCGAAGGGCAGGATCCTAATGATTATTATATTACCTATTTTAATACTGCACAAGAAGCTGATGAAGGTGGTGCCTATATTTTTCCTGCATCTGTATATCAGTCTAATGGTAATGAAACCATTTATGCGCGTATTGAAGATAACTTAGGATGTTATACTGTAAAATCTTTTCAGCTTTTGGTAAGCCCCGCACCACAACCAGCTAGCTTGCCAGATATATATATGTGTGATCTTGATGAAAACGGTTCTGAAACATTTGACCTTTCTCAACAGGATGCTTTAGCCCTTGCAGGGCTTAACCCAAATAATTATTATGTAAAATATTTTACTTCTAATGATGATGCAATTGCCAATACCGGCGATATAACAGATCCTACAGCCTACACAAGTACGGGAGAAACCATATTTGTACGTACTACAAATGTAAATAATGTAGATTGCTATTCGGTTGCTAATTTTGATGTTATAGTGTCTGATCTGCCAGATGTGCAGGCACCTGCTGATGCTTATGCCTGCAGTAATGACCCATATGTGTTGCCTGATCTGGTTTCAGGAAATTATTTTGATCAGACTGGCGGCGAAGGAACGGAATATTTTGCAGGAGATGTTATATCACAGAGCATGCTGCTTTATGTATATGATGAAGTAGGGGTAGCCCCTAATATTTGTTCTGATGAAGAAACGTTTACTGTAACTATAATAGAAAAACCAGAAGTTGATGAACCGGTTATAGAACCTGTGTGTAACAGTTATATATTACCGTCTCTTGGTACAGGTGATTATTATACCGAGCCTGGCGGAGCAGGAGATATGCTGCCAGCGGGTACAGAAATAACCGAAACAACTACGCTATATATTTATGCCGAAAATGGCTCGGCCGATACTGTCATATGTTCTGATGAATATGCTTTTAATATAACTATTACAAGCCCACCGTCAGTTGTTGAAGCTACACCGCTAGAAGCATGTGATGATAATAATGATGGAATAGCCGTTTTTGACCTTACCGAAGCAGGTGACGAAGTTGTTAATGGACAGAATAACCTTATGGTTAGTTATCATGAAACTTTTGATGATGCCAGTATTAATGGCGCAAACCCTATACCAAACCCTGATGAATATTCAGCAATTGTACCTACTGTATATATCAGGGTTGCCGAACCCGGCGCTGCTGAAGACTGTGCTTCTGTAGTACCTGTTGAGTTAATTGTACATGACAGGCCTGTTATTCCTGAAATTACAGATTATGAACTTTGTGATTATAATAACTCTCCTGATGGAGTTGAAATATTTGACCTTACCACTAAAGATGCTGAGGCTACAACAGAACCTACTGATATAGTGAGCTATTATACCAGTGAGGAAGAAGCCGAAGCAGGTGATACCCCTATTACAAATGCAGCTACTTATGAGAGTACAACGGCTACAGTATGGGTACGCGTAGAAAATACATTTAGCTGCTATACTACTGCGCCTGTTAATTTAGTTGTAAACCCGTTGCCTGAAATAAATATGGCTATGGAGCCGCTTTATGCCTGTGAGGAAACACCGGGACAAGGTGTTTTTGACCTGAGTGTATTACCGTCAGAAATTCTTCAGCAGGTTTCTGGTTTTGCAGTCACCAATTATATTAATTTTAATGATGCCGACCAAGGTAATGATAACATGCTTGGGGATACTTATACAGCAGCATCTTCAGTTATCTATACAAGGGTAGAAAATGTAGAAACAGGCTGTTATATTGTTACTGAAACACAACTTGAAGTACTACCTGCACCTATTGCTCCGGAGTTGGATCCGCTACAGGAGTGCGACTCTAATAATGACGGCTTTGCAATGTTTGATTTAAATACAGCATTAAACCAGATATATGACGCCTTAGGAGATGTAGACCTTTCTGTGCATGAAACTTATGATGATGCCGTTTATGATGCTAACCCGGTAGATAACGTAGGAACTTATACCAATGTGAATTATGGCGGGCAAACTTTGTGGATACGCGTACAGGCAGCACAGACGGATTGCTTTGACATCGCGGAGCTTCAGCTGATTGTCAACCCGGTACCAGAGGCGGTAACGCCGGGGGATTATGCCCTGTGTGACAACGGGCAGGACGATACCGACGGGCAGGCCATTTTTGACCTTGGCACCGTAGCGGAAGAAGTACTGGGCGGCTTAGACCCTTCGCTGTACAGTGTAAGCTATTATGATGATGAGACGAATGCCGAAAACGGCGTATCGCCCATTACCACCCCGGGTGCGTACCTTAGCCCTACGTCTACGGTGTACATCCGTGTTACCGAAAACGCCACAGGCTGTTATGATGTAGTGGCGCTGGAACTGATTGTGAACCCGCTGCCGGTAGTGAGCAACCCGGTACCTTACAGCCTTTGCGATGAGGACAACCCGGGCGATGAGCAGGAAGTATTTGACCTGACCACCAAGATAGACGAGATCACCGGCGGAGCCGATGGGGTAACAGTAACCTTCCACGATACCTACCAGGAAGCCGAAGGCAATACCAATGCCATTGCCACCCCGGATGCCTACACCAACACCGCTACGGTAGAAACCCTTTTTGTACGGGTAACCGATAACGAGACCGGCTGCTACCGTATCGTATTACTGGATGTGCGTGTAGAGCCGCTACCGGTAATCGTGCCGCCTACCCAGGAAGACCTGACTGCCTGCGATACCAACGGTATGGGCATTGGGGTATTTGACCTGGAGGCGCTGATAGAAGATATGGTAAACAACGGCGCAGGCCTTGCGGTTACCTTCCACGAAACCCCGGAAGACGCCCAGAGC
Organism: Flavobacterium rhizosphaerae; assembly: GCF_046000445.1. Classification (NCBI taxonomy): domain Bacteria; kingdom Pseudomonadati; phylum Bacteroidota; class Flavobacteriia; order Flavobacteriales; family Flavobacteriaceae; genus Flavobacterium; species Flavobacterium rhizosphaerae. The sequence goes on from NZ_JBELPZ010000026.1 coordinate 20,409, forward strand.
GGCCTGAACCCGATAACAAATACAGAGGCTTACCAGAACTCTGACCCGTACCTGCAGTACCTGTATGTGAGGGTAGAGAACACCCTTACCGGCTGTGTGAACTACGCCCCCTACCAGTTAACCCTTATTGTGGAACCTGCCCCGCAGGCCCCCGCTGTGGACGACCTGACCCAGTGTGACGATACAGACAACAACGGGCAGGACGGGCAGGCCTATTTTGACCTTACCGTGC
>NZ_JBELPZ010000027.1:0-13879 GCF_046000445.1 Flavobacterium rhizosphaerae
CTTTTCCTTTACAAAGCAAGCTTTTTGAAAAGTATTTTTTTTTAATACCCTTACTCAAAACTAACCCCGTAATCCCTATCGCAATATGTAAAGAACGCTGCTCTAATGCGGGTGCAAAAGTAACACCCTTTTCCGCTTTTCCAAACTTTTTGAAAGCTTTTTTTAGCTTTTTTTTAACGTAAATCAGCAAAAGGCTGATAACCTGAATATTCGAAACAAAAATATTTTTAGAAAAAAATTAATTAATCAAAGCGAAGTGCTTTTACGGGAGAAATTTTAGTAATTATATAAGAAGGTATAAGTAATAATAATAAACATATAATTATGGTGCCGGCATTAACTAAAAGTATTGCCGGCACATCTATAGTTACCGGCGCTACCGTTACATAATAGTTTTCTGGCCTTAATTTTATTATTGAAAAATACTTTTGGGCAAAGAGCATACCCAAACTTATAAGGTTACCCCATATTAGCCCCCTTATAATTATATGGGCTGCATTATATAAAAATATTTTGCGGATGCTCCAGTTTGATGCCCCCAATGACTTTAGTACCCCCACCATTTGGGTACGTTCTAAAATAAGTACCAGCAATGCAACCACCATATTTATGGTGGCAACAACTACCATAATAACAATAATGATAAGTATGTTTACATCAAAAAGCTTAAGCCAGTCAAAAATATTAATGTATTTATCTTTAATTGTACGGCTTTTAAGCATAGATGGGGTTACATTATAAACTTCCTGCCCTTTTTCGTCTATTTTATCAAAATCATCAATAAATACTTCAAAAGCACCTACTTCGCCATTTTTCCATTTATTAATACGCTGCACATGCCGTATATCGCCCAGCATGTAGGTAGCATCAAATTGCTGAAAGCCACTGCTAAATACCCCTACAAGCTTAAACCTCCTCAAATTGGGCATACCATTACCCCCTTCTTTCATAAAAAAGGTATTAAACTCGTCGCCAACTTTTAATTTAAGGCGGTCTGCCATGTATTTAGATAAAATTACTTCGTTATTAAGTTTACCCGTTAAGTCAGGTTTACGCCCATCAACTATATAATCTTTAAGTAAATCCCATTTATAATCTTTACCCACACCTTTAAATATAACCCCCTCAAAAGCATCTTCGGTTCTTATAATGCCTGCTTTAGAGGCTACCGCCTGCACATGTTGTATGCCTTTTACGTTTTTAAACTCAGGGTAAAAGTCCTGGTGTATGCTAATAGGCTCTACGCTTACATCTGATTGGTTATCATCAAAGTTTGAAATAATTATATGCCCGTTAAAAGCTGAAATTTTTTCGCGTATTTTATCCTGTAGCCCTACCCCCGCGGCTATAGCTATAATCATCATAATTATACCCACTGCAATGGCAACAACAGCTATTTTTATTATTGGGGCGGATATGCTACTTTTATGGTGTTTTGTGGTAACAAGCCTCCGGGCTATAAAATATTCTAAATTCAACAGTTGTATGATATCAGGTTCGTTGTTCAAAAATACAGTTTTATTCTTATTAATTGCGATTGCTTCTTGTGGAAAAAAGATTGACAGCGCAAAGCCCGAAGCGGCAAACCAGTTTAACGAAGCAATAAAAGAAAACAAACCCGACATAACAAATACTACCCAAACCAATAACCCTATAAAAACAGGCGCTGAAAATTATGATGCCTATTTACCGTTACTGGAAAGCAAAAAAATAGGGATTGTTACTAACCAAACTGGCGTTATACCTTTTACTTATAGATATACAGCCACAAATGAAGATGGTGAAGATGAGCCTGCTTATGCAACAGATACTATAAGCATTGTAGATTTCTTTTTAAAAAGCCAAAATGTAACAAAAATTTTTGCCCCCGAACATGGGTTTAGGGGTACTGCTGATGCAGGGGAACATATAAAAGATGGTAAAGATGTAGAAACAGGGCTGCCAATTGTTTCTCTCTACGGCGATAATAAAAAGCCAAAAAGTGAACAACTTGCGGATATTGATGTTATGGTTTTTGACCTTCAGGATGTAGGGGCGCGTTTTTACACCTATATATCTACTCTACATTATATGATGGAAGCCTGTGCCGAAAACAACATACCGCTTATTGTTTTAGACCGCCCCAACCCTAATGGCAATATTGTTGACGGCCCTATACTTGAAAAAAAATACCAGAGTTTTGTAGGTATGCACCCAATACCAATTCTACATGGCATGACAATTGGCGAATATGCCAAAATGATAAACGGTGAAAAATGGCTGAAAAATGGTGTGCAATGTAACCTTACTGTTATACCCTGCCTTAATTATACTCATGATATGTTTTATCACCTGCCGATAAAGCCATCTCCTAACCTGCCAAATGATAAAGCCATAAACTTATATCCAAGCCTTTGCTTTTTTGAAGGTACCAATGTTAGTGTAGGCCGCGGTACCGAACAACAATTTCAGATATACGGATCGCCATATTTGCCAAAAACAGGTTTTAGTTTTACACCGCAACCTAATGAGGGTGCTAAGAACCCGCCTTATAAGGGCATTACCTGTTATGGCGAAAATCTCTCTGACATACCCCAATTAAACAGGCTGGAATTAAAATGGCTGATTAAAGCGTATAATGAAACCTCAGATAAATCTAAATTCTTTACCTCCTTCTTTACCAAGCTTGCAGGAACAGAACAGCTTCAACAACAGGTAACATCAGGCATGACAGAAGCTGAAATACGCAAAAGCTGGCAACCCGGGCTTGAACAATTTAAACAAACACGCAGGCACTACCTTATATATAAAGAATAATCTTAATATTTACACAAAGTTATTTTTGTTGCGGCAATGGTTTTGTAATTTTAAAACTGATAAGTAACATTAAAAAACTATAACCATGAATATCCCTGAAACACTAAACAATCTGGTTGATTATGTTGTCAACTTTATAATTAAAGTAAAAGGCTACATTGAAGATATTATTGCCTTTTTTGAAGATTTACGAGATAAAATAGAAGGCTTGCTGGAATATATTGATGATAAAATTCAAAGCATAGAAGGTATTGTTGGAGAGCTTAAATATCATACTGAAGAAGAAGAAGCCGCCACCGTATAATACTTGGTATCATAAAATAAAAACCTCCTTTAACGGGAGGTTTTTATTTTATAGCTGTTTTTGCAAGCGGCATTTTATCATTACCACGCATTATAACGAGATTTTCTTTTTCATTTCTTCTACAATATTATATGCGGCAGGGCATATTGCCACATTTTTTAAAGTGAGGTTGCTAATCTGCTGAAATTTTTTCCGGTCAGTATGGGGATATTCTCTACAGGCTTTTGGGCGCACCTCATAAATAAGGCAGTAATTATCAGCATCAAGAAATGTACAGGGTACATTTTGCAACACATAGTCTTTATCTTCATCAACACGCAAATACTGGTCTATAAACTGTTGCGGCTTTAGCCGCAAGTGCTTTGCTATACGTTCTATATCGGCTGTAGTAAATAAAGGCCCGGTGGTTTTACAGCAATTGGCACAGTTAAGGCAGTCGGTTCTCCTGAATTCATTTTCATGTAGATCCTGCATTATATAGTCCAGGTTTTTAGGCGGCTTCTTTTTAAGCTTATCAAAAAACTTTTTATTCTCGTTATGCTTATCTTTGGCAAGTTTTGCTAACTGGTTTACATCTTTTTCCACAACTACATCTTTATGCATTCAGCAGCAAAATTAAATTAAAATACCTAAACATAAGGAACTAAATATGAAAGACCTTTTTGGAAAAGCAATACTTGATTACCAAACCGGGAATAACCCGGAAAACCTGATAACCGAAACTTCTATAAGCGAAGCTGATGAGATGAGTGTGGCATACCTTTTCAGATCGTATAAAGATATGCCTGCCATAGAACAAAAAGCACTGTCTCTTGCGCGGGGTATCGTGCTTGATGTGGGGTGTGGTGCCGGGAGCCATAGCCTTTACCTGCAAAATGAAATGAAACTTGATGTTACCGGTATAGATATTTCTGAAAATGCTATTAAAGCCTGTAAGCTGCGTGGAATAAAAAAAGCACGAACTGTTGATGTAATGACAATAGAGAATGAAACTTATGATACTTTACTATTGCTTATGAATGGGGCGGGAATGTGTGGAAAACTCAAAAAAATTTCCACATTTTTAGAACATCTAAAAACACTTATAAACCCGGATGGACAAATATTGCTGGATTCATCCGACATTATTTATATGTTTGACGAAGATGAGGATGGTGGTAAATGGATACCCGGCGATACTGACTATTATGGAGAAGTTATTTTTGATATATCCTATAAAGGTGAACATGAAAAACCTTTTAACTGGATGTATATTGATTATAACACCCTGCAAAATGCCGCCATTGCCTGTGGCTTTAGCTGCGAACTGGTTATGGAAGGGGAGCATTATGATTATCTGGCCCGGCTAACCGTGCAGCAGGATTCAATTTAATAATAAAGGGCAGTTTTTACTGCCCTTTATTATTAATTACTGCCCTGAATATTTCATTATAATATTCTGGAGGTTCATGCTCCATTCCTGTATTTTAGGCATCATAGACTCTGTAAGCTTAGCGGCATTATCAGACATTTTTTTACCTATGGGCGACTCATAAAATTGTATAAGCTGCTTAATTTCGGCCTGGGTAAAGTTTGTTGTATAAAAATTTTGCTGCGCTTCTAAAATAGGTTTTAAAGATGCATCAAACTCTTTCAAAAATGCTTCCTGCTTCGCTTTAGGTATCATGGTAATAACCTGCTCTTTAGCCAGTGCTATCTGCTCATTAGCACCAGATAGCTCCAAAAATTTATTAACGTCTGCCTTAAAGGCTTCATCCTGTGCAAATGATAATTGTGCTGTTAGCAACACTGCAAATACAAAAAGTAACTTTTTCATGTTCCTGAATTTTATTTATTATTTATGGTATGTTTAAATATTTATGTGTTTGCAATGATACCCTCCACTTTGGGTTTTCCATCACATACTCTACTATAAGCGGGGTCATTTGCTCTTTTTTACTCCACTCCGGCTGTAAAAACAGTATGGCATTATCATTAATTTTTGCGGCCTGTTCTTCAGCAAAAGCAAAATCATGCCTGTTATGTATTATCATCTTAAGCTCATGTGCATGATGATAAATTTCTTCGGTTGGCAACTTTGTTTTTTTAGGCGAAAGGCAAATCCAGTCCCATATACCCGTTAACGGATAAGCGCCACTGGTTTCTATATGTATTTTGAGCCCTGCATTTTTAAGCTTGTGGGTAAGTGGCTCCATATTCCAGCTTAGCGGCTCGCCTCCGGTAACTACTATTGTTTTGGCATAACGGGCGGCATTAGCCACAATGGCTTCTGTTTTTGTTGGAGGATGCAAATCGGCATTCCAGCTTTCTTTTACATCGCACCAGTGGCACCCCACATCGCAACCGCCTACCCGTATAAAATAGGCAGCTGTGCCGGTATGGTAGCCTTCACCCTGAATAGTATAAAACTCCTCCATAAGGGGTAACATTTCCCCTTTTTCAACTTCAATATTTACTTCTTTATGTAACATGGCAAAAATAATAGTGTGCAAAGATACATATAAAATCATCTTTAGACCCTATTAAATAAAAAGACCGGCAAAACGCCGGCCTTAGATATAATTTATTTAAGCTTATTTATTTAACTGTTCAAGCTGCTGCTTTGCATAAGCATCTTCAGGATCAAGCTCCAGCACTTTATTAAAGTATTCTGTTGCTTTTTGCTTATTGGTTACAACGTAATAAGCACCCGCGTTAGAATATGCTTCAATAAGGTTTGCTTTTTGCTTCTGAACTTCTTCAGGACCTTTCTCGGTTACAATCCTTATATAATTATCGTAAGCCTCTGCCATTTTTCTATATGCCTCTTCAGATTGCAGGTTTTGGTTGACCCTTGCTTTGTATAGATAAGCATCCTGAGCATCCGGAGACATTTCAACCACTACAGCAAGAGCTGAATCTGCTCTTTGAAGTTGCAATGTATCCTGTTTTTTATCTTCTTCTGACATATTTACGTGGTTATAATAAACCGAGTATGCCAGGTAGAAATTATCATAAAACAGGTTCCTGTTATCAGGGTTGGTTGTTGCTATATCAAACACAACCGCTGCAGGGCCATACAATTTCTGACCGAAAAGTTTTTTACCAATTGCATTAAACTCATTGGTAATTTCAATATCCATTTCTGCCGCCTTTTTAATATTCTCAATAGCCTCATCAAACACTACCTGATCTGTTATAGTAGCATTGCCCTGCTCATCTTCACCAACTGAAGTTGCAAGTTTTGCAAGGCCTAAGTAAAGGTAGTCACGTGCAATTAAACGCTTAGGGTCTACTTTAGACATAAAATCTTTCATAGCCGTTAAGCTTTCTTCAAAGTTGCCGTTTTCATAAGCAGAATAAGACAGGTAACGTAATATCCTTGGGTTAACCTGGTCTATCTGCTGCATTTTTTTAGCTTCCTGTTCAAGGGCTTTATAATCTCTTGTAAGCACCAGGAAGTCAGCATGCCTCATCCTTGAGTCTAAAGAGTAATCGGTAAGCTTCATATATTTCTCATAGTAATCAAGCGCCTGCTTAATATACTGGTTGTACTTAGCAGTATCAGTATTTGCCCATAAATAATAAGTTTCGGCAAGTTCCCTATATGCAGGCCCGTAATTGGCATCCTGAGCTATGATATCATTAAATGCTTTTACCGCTTCAGGAAATGCTGCCCTTGTATTTTTGGTAAGCACCCCTAACTGAAGTTTAGCCCTAAGCAGGCCGTTATCCAGCTGAGAGGCAGTCCTAAACGCCCTATAGGCTTCATTTTGCTGCTTATCCCTGTAATACGCTTCACCCAGGTTAAGATATGCTTTTGCGCTTTTATCGTCTTTTTCTACAGCCTTTTTAAGTATTTCAATAGCTTTTTTATAGTCCGGGTTGTCAGCATATATATAGGCACGCCCAATATACACCAGCTGGTCTACATCCCTGCGGCGCATTTCATCCTGAACTTTGTCAAATTTCACTTTGGCAGCTGCGGCATCACCATTATTAAGGTCGATGTTACCAAGGCCTATTAAGTTATATTCAGCATCTTTTTTTACCGATTTTCCCTGGTTGAAAAAGATAGCAGCAGAATCCTGCTTTGCCTGGGTAAGGTAAATATCTCCCAAAAGAAAGTAATTTTTTCCTTCGTCCGGATTAGACGCTATCAGGCTTTTTAGCGTGTTTTTAGCCTTTTGATATTGTTCAGCATCAATTGCTTTAATGGCATCATTAGCGTCCTGTGCATTAGCCATACCAAAAAGCAGTAGTGATAACCCAAGGAATTTAATTTGTTTCATTTTGATCATTTTAATTTTCTCCTTTATTTAGTAATATATTATTATAATTTATTTCGCACCTGTATACTCCTTTCGGGTATGGTTTCCGGCAGCAATCCTGATTTTAAAATAATACGCTGCCCGTCCGGCGCACTTATATAATTTGCAAAACCCATGCCTAAGCCATTTTTACCCTGATAATTTAACACGTAAAGTGTACGTGTAAGCGGGTAATTACCTGTGGCAATGTTAGTTTGGCTTGGTTTAAAATAAGCATTTGCTTTACCCTTTTTAACATTATTCACACCCAGTACTTTTATATTTTCCACATAAGTAAGCAGTTCTGAGGGGGGCTGTACAATCCAATTTACACCTACTAAACCAATAGCACCCGGGTTATCGTGCACATACTTAATAACATCCTGTGCAGTGCCCTGCGAATATACATTTTTTTGCGGTAAACCGCTAACACCCGCTTCATTAAGCATAAATTTTGTTACGCTGGAATTGGCATTGTCAAACACAAGCCGCTTAACTTTTTGGGACTCTGAGCCCTGTAGTATTTTAAAAACCTCATTGAGGTTAACAACCGTGTCTAAAGAAGACTTGTTGATTATAAGGGCTATAGCATCTGTAGCAAATGGGATAACTTTAGGGGTTATACCCTTATCGGTAAAATGTTTTTCTTCTTCAGGTGTGAGTTTTCTGGCCATAACAGCCACTTTGGCCGTATCCTGCTGCAATGCCTGTAACAAAGCATTTTCGTTAAGGTTAACCTGTTTTATTTGTGCACGTATATATATACTTTCAAAAACAGCCAATACATCTTCAACTATGGGCTGAATGGTATTGTCTACCACAAACGTAGCTGTGCCTGCGGTAAGGGTTTCCTCCACATGAGCCGAGTTTTCCCCTCCTTTTTTACATGCAAATATGCTGCCCGCAACCAGTAAAGCAATTAAAAATATCCTTAAAAAATATTTCATTATAATTTATTTTTGGACTATCCTGCTACTCCTCTGTAGATTTATTTCTGCTTTGGATGAGCCTGACAAACCTGAAAAAAGAATATACTATTAGCAATATACCTAATGCCAGGCGTTGGTTTTTGCTAAGCCCCAACGGGATTACATTCCAGAAAATAATCATAAGGCCAAGCACCAGGTAGAGCATAAAAAACACCAGCCCTAAAACAAACAGAAATCGCTGTACCAGCGATTTCTGTGATTCAAGACGCGATTTTCTTTTATAAGCCATCGCCATATTTTATTTACGAACGGATATTGATAACAATTGGCAGGTTATACCTTGCCCTTACCGGTTTACCATTCTGTATACCCGGATTCCATTTTGTTTTCAAAGACTTTAGAACACGCTCAGCCTCTTTACCCAATCCATAACCGGGATCGCGGGTTACTTTAATATCTGTCATGGATCCGTCTTTTTCAACTACGAACGAAACAAATATACGGGCCTGCATATTTTGGTCAATATCAGGAATCCTGAAATTTTTATTTACATAATTGTAGAAAGATGCCATACCTCCGGGGAATTCAGGCTGAACCTGAAGGCCTGCCAATGTATACACCTGGTTATCATCCACCTCTACACCCCTGTCTAAATCTCCGGGTGGCTTACCGATTACGATATCACCCATATTAGGGTCTGCATCGGCGTTGCGGGAACTTGGGTCAGCTTTTTCAAACTGCTCCACTTTAGGTGGTTCTTCAACAATTTCCTCTTTCTTTTTAACCTCAAGCGGTTTGAATTTTACCTCTTCCACAACCGATTTAGGTGCCTGGTACTCTTCAACCACTGGCGGTGGCGGTGGCGGCACCACTTCTTCTACCGGTGGTGGTGGCAATTCTACCATCTCTATCTTGGTATCGAGAGTCTCTGCTTTGTCTTTATCTTTACCAAAATCTATCGCGCCGATAATTTTAGGGGAAGACACTGCAAAAGCAAATAAAACTACTCCAATACCCAAAGCGATCATGGTAGTTTTTGGATTTTCTGAACGAAGCTGGTAAGCGCCATACTTTTTGTTACGGCCTTCAAAAACCATATCAATCCAGTCTCCGCCAAATATATTATTTTTAGACATAATCTATAGTTTTTTAGTTAGCAGGAAATTAATACATTCCTTTTTCCTCTAACAGTTTAATTTCCGGATCTGATATCTCACCAATAGCATAAAGCTGTACTTTGGTAATTGCCATTTCATCAAGTATATCTACCAGGTTTTTGTAGTTTGTCTTGTCGCTTGGTTTAATACTTACAATAAGACCTTTCTCCCTGTCATCTCCATACACCTGTTTTACAGCAGCTGTTCTCTGTAAAAGTGCCTGGCGTATACCTTCTTTACCATAGCCTGTAGCTGTTGGCGGTATAAGCGGCTGGTCAAACTGGCCTAAATACCAAAGCACTTTATTATCTTTACCCAACAATACAGTCATCGTCCTGTCATCAGGAACCTCTGTTGTATCATCAGGTAAATCTTTATTTTTATCTGGCATAGCCACATTCATAGACTGTGGTTTAGACAGTGATGTGGTAAGCATAAAGAATGTAATCAAAAGGAATGCCAAATCCACCATCGCGGTAAGGTCAACCCCGGGGTTTGACTTCTTACTTCTTACCTTTTTACCTTTGCCTTCGCCGCCGCCGGTATCTAATTCTGCCATGTTATTTTTTTTTAAATAATTTTAAAAATCTTCGTCGCGTAGATTGGTCACCAAAAAGAATTTATTCTTTTTCTGTTCCTGTAATATATCTATTATCCTTTTTATAGTTGGATAATCTTCGTCTGCATCACCTTTTATAGCAACTTCAACATCTTTTAATTCAACATCTTCACCTGCATTAAGCCTGTCAGTAAGCACCTGGCGGTTAGCTTCCCTTGCCTGTTTTATCCATACCGAAAGCTGGTCGTTAACAGAATCGTACGGGATACCATGCTGTATACCTGCATTTCTCTCGGCAGCAGGCAATTTCAAAATGCCATTTAACTGGTTAAAAGGCACGCCGAAACCATCCATATTTTCGAAAGCGTTATATTCTTCTTCCGTAAATGTAAGGCCTTTTTCTTCAGCCACACGTTTTAATGTCTCCCTGCGAAGGGCTCTCGGGATATTGAAGAACACTTCTTGATCCCCCACTGTTATGGCTGCAACGCCTTCCTCCGGAAGTTTGGTCTGTACTGTAGAAGCAGGAGTATCCACAATTTTGGGCTCCGGTTGCTTTGCAGTAGCAGTAAGTATAAAGAACGTCAGTAACAGAAACGCCACATCACACATAGCGGTCATGTCTATCCTGGTGCTCTTTTTTGATATTTTAACTTTAGCCATTTGTTATTTAATTAGTTACAGCAGCAGGAATATAAAATTCCTGCCATACTGTAAACTGTTTTTATTTCTATATCAACTACTCTTTATTAGATGCTATTAGCACGTGCCCTCATCCTCCTATACGTTTGGGTGATGGTAAAACCTGCCTCATCTATTGAGTATGTTAATTTGTCGATTTTAGAAGTAAATGAGTTGTATGCTATAATTGCAATTGTAGAAGTACTAATACCTGTAGCGGTATTAATAAGTGCCTCAGAGATACCATTTGCAAGCTGAGCAGAGTCTGGTGTTGAACCGGCTCCAAGAGCAGAGAACGCCTTGATCATACCTGTTACTGTACCTAACAGACCGCATAGTGTACCAATTGACACAAGAGTTGATATAATTACAAGGTTTTTTTCAAGCATTGGCATTTCAAGAGAGGTAGCCTCTTCTATTTCCTGCTGTATAGCAGCTTCTGCCCTCTCACTGTCAAAACCTTCTCTTTTTACTTCTTCGTATTTCAACAAGCCAGCTTTCACTACATTAGCAACTGTACCTTGTTGTTTGTCGCACTCAGCCATAGCTTCAGCTATATTACCTGCAGCAATCTGAGCCTGTACTTTTTTCACAAAAGCTTCAACATTACCGTTACCAGAAGCCCTGTTTAAAACAAACAGACGCTCTATAGAGAACACTACTGCCATAAGGAAAAGACCCATAAGCACCGGTACCACATAACCTCCTTTGTAAACCATAGCAAGATAGTTACCCGGAATAGGATGCCCGGCTTCAGCGCCATTATTAATCATTTCTTCCGCATTCTCGAAGTTAGAAGGAGCGCCCATAATAAATTTCCATACTAGGATACCCACAATAATACACGAAATAATTGCGATTACTGCGAATAAACCTGATCCTTTTGAAGAACCACCTTTCTTTTCAACTTTAGGTGTAGATGCTTTTGCCATTTTAATTTAAAAATTTAGTTTTTCTGATTTTTTAATTTATAAGTCTTATTCTTTGAATAAATATTTACAATAAGATTGGCAAATTTATATTATTAGAGGATAAAAAAAAACAAAATGTTTTTTTTTCTTAATTCTTAACAATAATTTATTGCTGACCACTCGAAATCGATTGAAGTAAATATGACCATAACCCATTATAAAATTACTATAAAAAGATTTTAAAGACCTATTGTTTAATAATATTCCTGAAATATTTCTGAATACGTATAAATAACACAATTCTATATTATTTATTGTGCGGTGTTACTATTTATTTATATTAACATATAACATACTTTAAAAAACAACAAAAAAGTAAGGTATTGCTTACAATAAATTAATAATATTTATTTTTATACCTAAAAAATATAAGTTTATACTAATGTAGCATCAGGATTTATCCAGCAACTCGAGAATACGGTTTTCGACTGCAGGACTTTGCCAGTTTTCTTCAATACCTTTTAAATTCATCACCTCCTCAATAATTGCTTTCTGGCGGTCGCCCTGCGCCAATGCTTCGGCATATGGCCTGTAGCTGAAGGTTACCCTGCTGTATAGTGGCTGCCATTTATCAGGGTGCTTTTCAGAAAACCATTTTTCTATTTTCTTTTGCAGGTGAAATTTTACATCGGCAGTTTTTGAACTCATTTCCTGAAAATTCCTGTATGAAAGCTCAGCAATGGCATCGGTATCGGGCTTGCGGCTTTTTTGGTACTCCTTTAATATAGTATGCCAGTCATTACCATATTGCTGCATCATTTGGTTTAGCACTGTAATATCTTCAAACCCTGCATTCATCCCATGGCCATAAAAAGGCACAATGGCATGGCAGGCATCACCAATAAGCGCTACTTTATCTTCATACGTCCAAGGATAGCATTTCATGGTTACCAGTGTACTTGTAGGATTTTCAAAAAAATCTTCTACCAGTTTTGGTATTACATCTATAGTAGATGGAAAATGTGTTGCAAAAAAATCTTCTAGGGCCTTTTTGTCTTTTAAAGCTTCAAAAGAGTTTTCTCCTTCAAAGGGCATAAATAAGGTGCAGGTAAAACTACCATCCAGATTTGGCAGGGCTGTAAGCATAAATTCATTACGCGGCCATATATGTAATGAGTTTTTATCCAGTTTATGGCTACCATCTGCATTGGCCGGTATGTTGAGTTCTTTATACCCTATGGGTAAAAATTCCTGAGAATAGTTAAACATATTTTGCCGCTGCATGCGGTGGCGTACACGGCTAAAAGCACCGTCTGCACCAAACACCATATCATACGGCAAATCTTCCCACGGGCCTTTTTCGGTTTCTCCTTTGTGCAGTGTTGCCGTAGCCAGGGTAACATCCCAAATGCGCTGGTTGAAGAAGAATTCTGCGCCTTCGGCTTCGGCAAGGTCTACCATCTTTCTGTTGAGTACCCCCCGGGAAATAGAATAGATGCTTTGACCTTCTTTACCATAATACTGGTATGCCAAAGGTTCGCCCACTAAATGTATAGCACGCTTATCCATAGGTATGGCTAACTTTCTTATCTCATCACCCAGACCTACATCATCAAGTGCACGCCAGCCGCGATGCGAGACCGCAAGGTTAATAGAGCGCCCTGAAAACTGTATAGTACGTATATCGGGATTTCTGTCGTAAACGTGAACGGTATGGCCCGCCCTTTTTAAATATATTGCCAGTAAAGAACCTACAAGCCCTGAACCTACTACGGCAATTTTTAGCGAAGTTTGCATGAAATAAATCTATAAAACACAAAAGTACTTAATAAATAAAAGCCCCCTGTATTTTAAGGCAATAAAATGCTTCTTGTTAAATTAAGAAATATTTGGCTATTAAAGGTTTCTTAATTAATTGAAACAGAAGCGCTATAATACCTAATTTTATTCCACTAACTATTTAAAACATTAAAGTTATGAGAGATTTAATCTGGTTAATTGTTGTAATCCTTATTATAGGGTGGCTTGTAGGATTTTTTGGTTTTTACGAATCTGTAGGATCATTAATCCACATTTTATTAGTATTAGCTATTATTGGTATTTTATACAGGCTGGCAACAGGAAGAAGGCCATAAGGCAAATGGCAATACCGCTAAGTAACAACTATGAAATAAAGAAGGGGCTGTCTCAAAAGTGAGTCAGCCCTATTTTTTTTAAACAAATAAGGGAGCCCGCGGGTTCCCTTTATTCTGC
>NZ_JBELPZ010000028.1:0-13424 GCF_046000445.1 Flavobacterium rhizosphaerae
TACCACGACTACTGGAACATCACCGGGCTGGATGCCTCGGCGCGGATCTACATTTTTGACCGTTACGGCAAGCTGCTGAAACAGATCAGCCCTGACGGCATAGGTTGGGACGGTACCTTTAACGGTCAGCCGGTACCCTCGGATGACTACTGGTTCCTTGTAAAATACACTGAAGGAGACCAGAGCAAAGAGTTCAGGTCACATTTTGCAATAAAACGTTAACAGTTTAACAGATAAGCAGAAATGCTGTCAGTATTGGCAGCATTTTTTTCAATATTATTTGGATTAATTAACCAACCTAAGACAAAAATTTATATATTTGACCGCTATGGAAAGTTACTTGGAAAGTAAGAATGTTACATAGAAAGGGAAACCTGATAGTATTTAGATCTTATTTTACAATAATTGCCACACAGGTTTTTACAATGCTCATTCATCAATAAACGAATAAGGCCACATGAATTTTAAGAAGTTTTATTTAATTTTTGGATTGTTATTAACTCAAATTTCTTTCTCACAGGAAGGGATTGCCGTTTATTCAGATTACCTTTCGGATAACTATTATCTTATACACCCCTCAATGGCAGGTGCCGCAAACTGTGCTAAGGTAAGGCTTACAGCGCGCCAGCAGTGGTTTGGCGAAAGCGATGCGCCACAATTACAGACATTGAGTTTTAACGGTAGTGTAGGGCCTCAATCTGGTATTGGTGTTATTGCATTTAATGACAAAAACGGGTATCATTCGCAAACAGGGGCTAAGGTTACTTATGCCCACCACATACGTTTTTCAAGGAGCGATTATGATTTGAACATGCTTTCTTTCGGTATGAGTGCAGGCCTTGTTCAGAGCCGCCTTGATGAAACAGAATTTGATCCTGATTTTGACCCTATTATTGACGGGGGTATGAAACAGAAAGATTCTTATTTTAATGTAGATATAGGTGCATCATACCATTTTCTTGATTTTTATGCACACTTTACTGTAAAAAATGCTATTGCCAGCAAAAGGGATCTTTATACAGATGTTGAAAGTGATAACCTTAGAAAATACCTTTTGAGTGTTGGTTATGTTTTCGGGTTTAATCAGTCTTTACAGTGGGAACCATCTATCATGTTCCAGGCTGTTGATGAAACAAAAGAAAAAACTATTGATGTTAACCTTAAAGTATATAAAGAACTTGATTTTGGAAGGCTTTGGGGTGGTTTATCTTACAGGAGGAGCTTAGACGGTGCACAATACCAGGCGACCCCGGGCGGATCTATAGATGAGCAATACCTTCAGTATATAACCCCTATTGTGGGCGTTAACTATAAAAACTTTATGTTTGCCTATACCTACAGCTACCTTACCGGAGATGTTAAGTTTGACAACAGTGGTTTCCACCAGATTACTTTGGGTATAGACCTGTTTTGTAAGAGAGAAAAATACGATTGTAATTGTCCTGCAATTAACTAATTATAAGGTATATTTATTAATTGATCCCGATAGTGTATATCGGGATTTTTTATTTTAATATTTGGGCATGATTATAAAAGAAGTAAGGGGTAAATATCCTCAAATACCTGAAGACTGTTTTGTGGCTGATAATGCTACTATTGTTGGCGATGTTACTTTTGGCGATAATTGCAGTGTTTGGTTTAATGCTGTGATACGCGGCGATGTACACTATATAAAAATTGGCAACAAAGTTAATATACAGGATGGCGCCATAATACACTGTACCTATCAAAAACATCCTACTGTAATTGGCAATAATGTGTCTATAGGGCATAATGCCATAGTGCACGGCTGTACTGTTAAAGACAACGTGTTAATTGGTATGGGAGCAATTGTAATGGATAACTGCGTTATAGAGAGTAACTCTATAATTGCAGCCGGAGCGGTAGTAACACAAAACACAGTAGTAGAACCGGGCTCTATATATGCCGGTGTACCCGCTAAAAAAGTAAAGGCTATAGATGAGTCTGCCTTTGCGGGAGAGATTGACCGTATAGCCAACAATTATGTATTATATTCATCGTGGTTTAAGCCGGATGCGGATGTTTAAAAATCAAGCCGGTTAGCAGAATGGCTATCGCCCAATATACTTTGTAAAACTTTAGGATCTGCATTGGTGTAAAATTCAGCATTGCCCGGCTTACCCGAAGTATTTAATAAGTTATTTGCGCTAAGGATGTTTTTGGTTTGCCGTGCAACTGCCTCTCCAGAATCTATGATGGTAACATTATCCGGCAATATTTGTTTAAGTAATGGTATTAAATACGGATAATGGCTGCAGCCTAAAACAAGGCAGTCTATATTTTGTGCTATCATGGGTTGAAGATAGGAATGTAACAGCGCTGCCATTTCATCAGAATAGATTTTACCCTCTTCAATAAGCTCAACAAGCCCATAGCCCACCTGTTCAATTATATTTATGTTTCTGAAGCCTGATACCGTTTGACTGAAAAGCTCGCTGCTAAGCGTGCCTTTTGTAGCCAGAATGCCTATTGTATTAGTTTTAGTATGTATAGCTGCCGGTTTAATGGCAGGTTCTATACCTATGAAGGGTACATTATATTGTTCGCGGAGTTTTTTTATGGCATTGGTGGTAGCGGTATTACATGCCACCACAATTATTTTACAGCCTTTTGAAAGCAGGTATTCGGTATTTTTAATGCTAAGGTTTATAATATCCTGTTTTGGCTTTAGGCCATACGGTGCATTATTACTGTCGGCCAGGTATATAGTATCTTCATACGGCAGGGCAGCATGAATTTCTTTCCATATAGAGGTGCCCCCAATACCAGAATCAAACAAGCCAATGGGTTTAGCATTTTTATCCATATGGCAAATATAAAAAAAACGGCTATACAGCCGTTTTAAGTTTATATCTTTAAGATTGTGCTTAGAAGCCAAGCTCTTTTTTAACGTCAGCTAAAAGGTCTGGTCCATCAGCAAGTAATACGCCGCTTCCTGTAGAAGAATCCAGCACATACTGGTAGCCTTTTGCTTTTGCTACTTTTTGTATGGCAGCCCTTGATTTTTCAAGTATTGGCTTATATATAGCTTCTTGTTTTTCCTGTAGCTCTTTAGAGGCATTTTGCTGGTAATCCTGAATTCTTTTTTGCATGTCCTGAACTTCTTTACTGCGTGCTTCATTTACAGCTTCTGTTTGCTGGGCTGCTTCCTGCTCATACTGCTGCACTTTTGTCCTGAACTCTGTTACCATAGTGTTATATTCTTTATCATAACTCTGGGTAAGCTTATCAAGCTGGGCATTAGCGGCCTTCATATCAGGCATGGTACTCATTAATTCACTTACATTTATATGTGCAATTTTTGCCTGTGCCGATACCGCCTGGCTGGCCCCAACAAAAAGTAATGCAGCGATTAAAAAAGATTTCAATTGTTTCATCATTTAAGGTATTTATAATTAAATTTTTGTTTATGATTCTAGTTTTATAATACACGTATTAATCATCTCCGGATGTAGGGTCATCTTTTGTGTTTGGTGTATTACTTGCCGGAGTGTTATTATTGTTATTATTCCTTGCGTTTTGTTTTTCTTCACGGGCTTTAATTGCCGCCTGCCGCTGCTCTTCGCGTTTGCGTTTCATTTCTTCACGCCTTGCTTCATACTCGGCTCTTTTTGCATCCTGGGCAGCTTTTCTTTCGTCTATCTTAGTTTGCCTTTCTGCTTCCCTTTCTTCTATAGCCTTTTGTTTTTCGGCATATTCCGGGTCTGATGCCAATTCTTCTTTTCTTTCTTCTTCCTCAAGATTTTTAATTTCTTTAGCGCTTAGTTTTTCACGTTTTGCACTGCGTGATATACGTTTTACCACCAAATCGCTTATGTCATATCTTTTTGCGGCAAATACCATTGAAAGGTCTGAAGATTTGTCAAACACAAAATCATACTTCCTGCTTTCTACCAAATCCTGTATTATACTGAATACCTGGTCCTGTACGGGTTTTACCAGTACTGCCTTTTGCGAAATAAGATCTCCCATTGGGCCGAACCTTTTTTCCTGATAGTCTAAAAGGTCTTTTTCCTGATAGCGGATTTCTTCTTCACGCTCTTCAATAAGTTCTTTGGTTAAAAGTGCCCTTTCGGCCTGTAAGGCTTCTTTAAGGCGGTTTATTTCATTTCTTTTAACCTGAATTTCCTGTTTCCATTTTTCTGCCTTTTGCTCCAGCTGGTTTTTTGCTTCGGCATAATCGGGTGCCTTATTCAGGATGTACTCCATATCAATATAGGCAATTTTAACCCCTCGTGCCGATTGTGCCCCGGCTGTTATAAAGGCAAACATCAAAAGTGCTGTTAAAAAGTGTTTTTTCATAATCTCTTTACGTATTAGAAAATATCATGCCATTTTTTTTAGAACGACTGGCCAATGATGAAATGCGTTTGCCAGCCACTTTTTTGTGTATACCCCGGAGGCGCATCAAATCCATAACCAAAATCTATACCTAATAAACCGAAAGCAGGCATGTATACCCTAAGCCCGAAACCGGCCGAACGCTTTAGTTGAAAAGGCGAATAATCTTTAAAGTCAGCAAACGATGCACCGGCCTCAGCAAATGTAAGGGCATATATTGATGCCTGTTGCTTTAGCGTAATAGGGTAACGCAACTCTAACGAGTATTTGTTATATATTGTTGCCCCTATCTGCTGGCCGTATTGAGAGCTGTTAGGGTCATCTATAATTGGCGCCAACGCCTGGTTTTGATATCCCCTTAGCTGTATTACCTCGCGCCCGTCTAACGAATAGTTTGCCATACCGTCTCCACCAAGGTAAAACCTTTCAAATGGTACAAGCCCACGGTCTCTGTTATATGCGCCCATATAACCAAATTCTCCCAAGGCTCTTAATACAAGGTCGCCATAAATTTTTGTATAGGTATCGCCTTTAAATTTAACTTTATAATACTCCAGCCAGCTAAAGCGCTTTTGGTCATATTTTGCTACATCTACCGTTGCATCCTGATAATTGCTTACTATATTTCCGTTGCTGTCAAGAAAATCTCCGTTGCTGTCTCTAAGCTTGTATTCGGGCTTATCTTTAAGCGCTGCATAATCAATGCCGTTAAAGAGCGATGTTGGCAGCGTTGTCCTGAAACTAAGGCTGAACAATGAACCATAAGTTGGGTATATGGGGTTGCGGCCCCTGTTATCCCGGCTTAGCTCTACAGTATAGGCAAAGTTACGCGATGTTCCGTCTCCAAAGGTAAACAATCCTGTGTTATAATTGTTTAGGTCATAATACTGAAATGTAAGCGAGTGCGAAAGCCTCATGTAAAAATCGGGTTCGCTAAGCCTTTTACTAAGCCCTAATGTTAACGATGATATAGTGAAGCTTTGAGACCTGTCTACATCTCTGCTGTAATAGTTGTAGAGGTACTGTTTACTAAATGAGAATGATGAAAAGAACTGGATAGGCTTTTTGCCACCAAGCCACGGCTCTGTAAAAGAAAGGCTGTAGGTTTGGTAATAGGTACTACCCTGTGCCCTTAATGAAAGCGTTTGCCCGTCGCCCATTGGTAAAGGTTTATAGGCATCTTTGTTTAAGATGTTCCTCATTGAGAAGTTGCTGAATGAAAGCCCCAGGGTACCTATAAAGCCACCGCCACCATAACCGCCCTGAAGCTGTATCTGGCTTGAGCCTTTTTCGGTAACGTTCCACTCAACATCTACAGTCCCGGTAGAAGGATCGGCATTTTTTACATCGGGGCGAATGGTTTCAGGGTCAAAAAAGCCCAGCTGGCCTAACTCCCTTATGGTAGCTATTACATCTTCTTTATTCCATTTCTGTCCCGGCCTTGTTAGTAAAGACCTGTATATAACGTGGTCATTGGTTTTTAGGTTACCAACAACATTTATTTTATTAAAATAAGCAATAGGGCCTTCAACAATACGCACTTCAAAGTCTATAGTATCATTTTCTGTACTTACCTCTACTGCATTAATATTTGAGAAAAGATACCCGTTGTTCTGGTACAGGTTGGTAATATCATTACCATCTGGTTTGTTTGGGTTTGCAATCCTTTCCTGTAGTAACACCCCGTTGTATACATCTCCTTTTTTAATGCCCAGCATTTGGTGTAATTGCTGGTTGTTATAAACGGTGTTACCCAAAAATTTAATATCGCCAAAATAGTATTTACGGCCTTCTTCCAGCGATATATCTATCGCAACCTGATTTTTTTTAGGGTTATACACTACGGTGTCTGATGTTATACGGGCATCGCGGTAACCGTTTTCTTTATACTTGTCTATAACATGGCCAAGATCTTCTTTATATTTCTCGGCAATAAATTTAGAAGGTGTAAATATGCGGAACGGGTTAAGGAAAGATTTTTCCTTTGTTTTTTTCATAGCCTTTTTAAGCTTGGCATTGGTGAGCTGTTCGTTACCATGAAAATCGATATCGCTAATGCGAACTTTTTTACCACGGTCTACATTTACTACCATTTTAACCAGGTTAAGGCTGTCTTCGGGTATTACATTAATAGCAACCTTGGTGTTAAAATAGCCGTCTTTTTTATATTTGTTCTCAATATAATTTTTTGTGGTAGTAAGCAGGTTTTCGTTTACATAGATGCCTTTTTTTAGCGAGGTCTCTTTAATAAGCGTTTCAGCTTTGCCTTTTTTTACGCCTTTAATGCGTACATCACTAAGTTTGGGCAGCTCAAAAATATTAAGCTCAAGGTATATGCTGTCGCCTACTATCCTGTCTTTGTAAATGTTTACGTCGCTAAAAAGTCCCAGTTTCCAGAGTTTTTTTATGGCGTTGCTTATTTTTTCGCCGGGTACTTCAATTACTTCACCTTTTTGCAAACCGGTAAAGGTTACAACGGTTTGCTCATTATAGGTGATTTTTCCGGTAACGTTTATACCAGCCAGGATATATTCTTTTTTTTCCTGGTCAAATTGCTGTGCCAGGGCTTTATTGCCTCCTATAAAAAATAATACCCCAATAAATAATGCAATGCTTCTGCAGCACATTTTTGTGTTATTTAATTTGTTCACTGGTTTTTCCAAATCTACGTTCTCTTTTTTGATAACAGGCAATAGCCTCATGTAAGTCTTTTTCGCGAAAATCCGGCCACAGCACATCGGTAAAGAAAAATTCGGCATAGGCTATTTGCCAAAGCAAAAAGTTACTTATACGCTGTTCGCCACTGGTCCTTATAACAAGGTCTACATCGGGCAGGCCATTGGTGTATAGGTGCCGGTCTATTAACGCTTCGTTAATGTCTTGTATTGCCAGGCCATTTTCTTGTACCTGCTGGCTTATGGCTTTAACAGCAGCAGTGATTTCTTCGCGAGACCCATAGCTAAGGGCCAGGGTAAGCGTCATTTTGCTGTTGTTTTGTGTTTGTTGTATTACATGAAACAACTCCTGCTTAACGTTATCCGGCAGCATATCTGTATTGCCGATAGCATTAAGCCTTATGTTATTTTTCTGAAATGTTTTGAGTTCTTTTTTGAGCGTTTTTATAAGCAGGCCCATTAATGTTTTTACCTCAAGTTGCGGGCGGCTCCAGTTTTCGGTTGAAAAAGCGTACAGGGTAAGAAACTCAATACCCAGGCGTGCGCACTCTTCTACTACCGTGCGTACGCTGGTTACACCGTTTTCATGCCCAAAAATGCGCAGCATGCCCTGTTGTTTGGCCCAACGGCCGTTGCCGTCCATAATGATGGCAAGGTGGCGTGGCAGGCTGGCGGTATTTATATTTGTAGTGTTATCCATCTTTATTCCGCGCAATAGCAGGGTTTTTCGGTAAAGGTATAGGTTAGCGTAAACCCTGTGAACACATACCAGTCATTACTTTCAAGGTTACCGAAACGTAAATTTTCATACGTGTTGTTTTTCGGGTTGCTGCCGTCCAGGTTATCTGTAAATGTGTAACGGGGGCTAACTTCAAAACCAATAATAAAATTTTCCAGCACGTTGCTTTTTATACCAACCGTCATGGGTATGGCCAGGGCGCTGCCCCCGCCGTCTCTCCTGGTCTGGTTGTTGCTTATATAAATTTCGTCGTACCAAAAATAACTTAACCCGGTATATACATAAGGGGTTATTTTTACCTCTGCCTCATGCAGGTTGAAATCAAAAAAATTAAATTCAAGCCCTGCCGATAATTCTTTTATCCTGTTTTTAAATTCATACCCCCTGTCCTTACGCCCTGAAACATCAGAATCAATGTCTTTAGAAGCGATATCGGCATAGGTAAATGATGCCCGCCAGCTGTGCCTTGGGCTGCGGTTCCATTTATACAGCAGGCCTATAGCAAGGTCATTGGGGGCAATATAGGTGGTAGGCCCCACATCGCCTATGTAGTTGCTTCCTCCGGCAAAAATACCCACCTCATTTATCTGTGCTCCAGCCTTAAAGGTAAATGCCATTAAAAATAATACAAACAGAATACGCCTCATTAAATGAAAATTGGGTGCAAATATAATAATATAGATTTTGTAAAACGCCTAACTATAGACAATTTACCGTTATAGATGCCATATAGGCAAATATACAGTGTTGAAAACGGAATATGAGCCAATGTAGTATATGGGTGGTGCTGATTTAATAAAATTAATTTCGTTTGTCTTCGCCCCAAAGCAGTTTTTTACGCAGTGTATCAAGAAATTTTTCCTGTGGGAATTCAACAAGGTTAATTTTAAAATTTGCCTTTTTTATATGTAGAGTGGTTTCTACATCAACCGATATAATACGTGAGTCGAGCGAAACAAGGTGTTGTTCTTCGCGGCTGCTTACGCAAAGCTCTATATCGGTATCGTCTGGTATAACCAATGGGCGGGCATTAAGGTTGTGTGGGGCTATAGGGGTTATTACCAAACTGTTTACATCGGGCATAAGTACCGGGCCGCCGCAGCTTAATGAATATCCGGTTGAACCCGTAGGTGTACTAATTATCAAGCCGTCTGCCCAGTAAGAGTTAAGGTGGTCACCATCAAGACGGGTGTCTATGGTAATCATAGAGGTGGTGTCTTTACGGCTCACGGTAACTTCGTTAAGAGCATAATCCAGGTCAATAAGTTCCGGTGGTTTGCCTTTATAATCAACAGTTAGCAGGGTGCGTGGGGAAATTTTATATTTATTTTCAAAAATAAGCGGCAGCAACAGTTCTATATTTTCCTGCTGCACAGTGGCTAAAAACCCCAGCCTTCCGGCATTTATGCCTACAATGGGTATATTTTTGTTGCGCACCAGGGTGGCAGCGCGCAGCATGGTGCCATCGCCCCCCACGCTTATAAACATATCTACCCCCACATCAAGGTCTTCGTGGCAGGTAAAGAGAGGAAAATCGCTAGTTAGTATTTTTTTGTCGGAAAGCAGCTTGTAAAAATTAGCTTCAAAAACCACATCAGCCCCATGGGCTTCCAGTACTTCTAATACTTTATAAATAATTTCTTCGGTATTGTAGTCTTTGTAGTATTGGCCGTAAACTGCTATTTTCATTGGGAGCATTATATGTTCAGGTACTTATCAAGATAATCAGACCGGTCTTTTAACGTGTTCAGGTAAGCATCTTCCTGGTGTTCAGTTATTATATCATAATTATAGCGCCTAAAGGTTTGTATTATTTCGCTAAGGCCGCCAAGGGTTATTTTTACGGTTATCTGCACCCTTTCGGTAGTGGCCTGAGATATAAATAATCCAAGTAGCCTGCCGTTATTGCTCTCTACAATCTGCGCTATTTCGCTCATACTGTAATCGGTAATGCCTTTTTCTACCACCAATATGCCTCCTTCTTCGCGAAGGAAGGGGGTTTCATGAAAAAACTTTATAATATCGGTAATTTCATAATACCCTAAGTATTTGTTATCTACACTGAGTACCGGTAACAGGTTGGTTTCGTTTTTAGCAAAAACCTCAAGCACATCCAGCCAAAGTGAAGTATCTCTTACAAAAAAGCGTTCAAAATTATAACGCAGGTCGGCCATGGTTTTTTCAATCCCCATGAGCTCTACATCTTCGGCTCCTGCACACCCTATGTAAACATTACTTTCCAGTACAGGAAAATGCGAGAAAGGATATTCTTCAAAAAGGTCCTGGGCATCGGCCACAGTGTCAGTTATTTGTAAAGGCTTGATGGTGTTGCTCAAAAAGTCGGTTATATCAGTCATAGGCATTTACTGTAATGTTATGCAAATTAATCAAAAATTAGCATAAAAAGCCTTTTTAACTTTGTAATTTTGTGTGAAAATGCAGACGAAATATTTATCATGACAAAGCTGAGTGTAAATATAAACAAGATAGCTACCCTGCGTAACTCCCGCGGGGGCAATGTACCCGATGTACTTAAAGTGGCTGCCGATGTGCAAAAATTTGGCGCCCATGGGGTAACGGTACACCCAAGGCCTGATGAACGGCATATACGTTATAGCGATGCCCGCCAACTGGTACCTGTAGTATATACCGAATATAATATTGAGGGCAACCCTGTGCCAAAATTTATTGAGCTGGTGTTGGAAACAAAGCCCACACAGGTAACCCTGGTGCCCGATGCGGATGATGCCATAACCAGCAATGCGGGCTGGGATACTATAACCCACCAGGCTTTTTTGCATGAGGTGATAGGCGAATTTAAACGGAATGGCATACGCACCTCTATTTTTGTGGACCCTGACCTTAAAATGATTGAAGGCGCCATAAAAACCGGGGCAGACCGTATTGAACTGTATACTGAAGGTTTTGCCCACCAGTACGGCCTTGGCAATGAAAAAGCGATTGAGCCTTATGTGGAGAGCGCCAAACTGGCTGCCGAACTTGGCCTGGGGCTGAATGCCGGACACGACCTGAGCCTTGATAATATTAAGTTTTTTAAAGATAATATACCAGGGTTGCTGGAAGTAAGTATTGGGCATGCCTTAATTGCAGAGGCTTTATACATGGGGCTGGAAAATGTTGTGAATATGTACCTTCAAAAATTAAAATAAATATGATTTTACACTCACGTATAGAGGGCGAAGGGAAACCGCTGCTTATTGTACACGGTTTTATGGGCATGAGCGATAACTGGAAAACCCTGAGCAAAGATTATGTAGCCAAAGGCTTTGAGGTGCATGCACTAGATATGCGCAACCACGGCAAGAGTTTTCACTCTGATGTTTTTAATTACACGGCTATGGTGCAGGATATGGTTGAGTACTGCAAAGAGTATAACCTGGAAAAGATTGATTATATAGGCCACTCTATGGGTGGTAAGGCAGGTATGTTTTTTACCATGCAGCACCCGGAACTTTTAGACCGCGTGGTTATAGCCGATATTGGCCCCCAGTATTACCCACCGCACCATCAGGATATACTGGCGGGGCTTAATGCGGTTGATTTTTCGGTAAAGCCTTCGCGCAGTGATGTAGAAGATATATTGGGCGAATATATTAAGGATTTAGGTACACGCCAGTTCCTGGCAAAAAGCCTATACTGGAAGGAGCAGGGCCAGCTTGACTTTAGGTTTAACCTGCCGGTATTTAATAAGGAAATTGACAATATAGGCGAAGCCCTGCCTGAAGGCAGTGTGTATGACAGGCCCATATTGTTTTTAAAGGGTGAAAAATCGGGGTATATACGCGAGCAGGATTTGGCCGTTATTAAAAAGCATTACCCGCAGTACAGTATAAAAACCATTACCAACTCCGGCCACTGGCTGCATGCCGAAAATCCGGAAGAATTTTTACAATATACACTGGAGTTTTTATAATTATCGTTTAATAAATTTTGATATAAATAACCTGTTATACGTGTAGGCTTTTACTATGAACAGCCCGGATGCTAATTCTGAAATATCTATAAGGACTTCTTCAGAATTTTTTACTAATTTCCCGGATATATCAAAGATTTTTACTGTTTGTATCATAGAATTATAAGGCGCAGCAATAGTAATATAATCTGAAGCAGGATTGGGGTAAATAGTAAGTTTGTCAGGGTCTGCTGGTAGTTCAGGTAAGGAAACAGTGAATTGTTGAAAAGCTTCTGCCAAATCATATTTATGAACAAATCCCCTATCCCACTGATAGGCCTCTTCAGTAACTATTCCATTACCAAAATCTCCTGTAGTTAAAAGATTGTTTTGGTAAACCTGAGAAAATTTTGAATTTAAAATTCCTTTAAATTCAAATTCACCTAATAGTGCTGCATTTTCACTAATTACTTTAAAATAGTCGCCTCCCCAGGCTCCAAGAAGCATATAGTTACCAAAGGGGCGTAACGTTGGGCTGTACCCGGCGTAATAACCCATATTTGAGTTACTGGCAACCTGAATTAAATTTTCGTCATAAACAAACACATCTCCACTATCATAAAATGTTAGCACCTTGCCGCTGTTAAATTGTTTAAAATTTGCAACACTGTGGGGGATATTTGTAACCTGATATGAACCATTTATATTGAGTTTGCACAATTGAGATATAGAGGGGATATCTTCCTGTAAAAAGTAAAGGGTGCCGTTTTCGCTGACAGGTATTGTTATTATATAACTGTACTGCCCGCTTACATTAAGATCTGTTGAAGACAGGAGAGAGAAGTTTTTATAAATCTTTATTTTTTTTGAAGCAATATCATATCTGCCGTCCAGAAAGAACAAATAATAATCTCCTTCAGGAGACATATAGCTGCCAATATATTCTGCTTCTTCAAAAAGTAAATAATCTTCCAATGTGCCTGTTTCAGAGTTAATAATACGGATTGAAGAAGAATAATTATTATTGGAGTAATCAAGCATATCCATGTTAATAACATTTATATTGCCATTCTGGTCTGTTACAATATCAATACAACCATCTGTAGGCGCTGAATATAATACTTCTCCTGCCGGTGATATTTTTAGTAATTGATGGGTGTCATAGGTATAAATGTAAATGGAATCATCTGCTCCTATGGCGGCGTTGGGATATGTGGAACTACTTGTAATTTGATAAGGTATTTCAATTTTCCATACAAAATTTAAATCAGCATCATATTTGTATACAAAATATTTAAAAGGTGTGGAAGCGCCGTCCGATGTAATCTCTTCCCCATACCATTCTTTAGAAAGTATTACTGAATTTCCCTGGCTGTCCGTTATTATCCGGTTTCCTATTGCCTTGGAAGTGCCCTCTCCGGAGTAATAAAATGTATTTTCGGTTTGTTGGGGTGATATATTTTCTGCAACAGCATCTGTTTGTGCAAAAACACTAGATTCAGGAAACATTTTAAAATATGCAGTATATATTATGCATATAAGGTTATTATCTTTAATATCAAAATCTGTAATTTCTTCATGATAGCCCGGGTATTGTACAGGGTCTGTGAGTAATGGCTGAAATTTTTTAAAATATCCGTATGCATATGCCAGTACAGTGCCGTCTTCATAAATCTTGGCACCATCTATAGTGTATGAAGGATAATTAACATTGTTTATTAAATCTCCATCATTG
>NZ_JBELPZ010000029.1:0-13424 GCF_046000445.1 Flavobacterium rhizosphaerae
ATGCAAAAGATAATAGCGGGGCAGTTACGGCTGCCCCAAAACAAAAGGCAAAAGCTGCTGCACAAAAACGCAGGCGAATTCCTGATGGGCTTGCAGCGCAGGAAAGACACCGCCGAAGTGCTTGCCGACCGCCCGAGGTCAGCCCCTGCGGGGCTGCTGTCTATGGTTTTCTGAAAACCCGTTTCCTGCCCCACTACACGGGGCAGGCAATCGCAGGCGGTACAGAAAAGGAAGATTTTTACCGCAGCTTAAAACTGCTGTGCGAACATTATAAGGTAAAACCTGTGGACACTACGGCGCTTGCCTATCCCTACGGCAGGGAGGTTGCCCTGCACGAAGCCGCGCGGCTGCTCAATGAGAAATATTCCCAACATATTGGTTTGGAACTGTTGGAGCATAACGGCAGCTTTGTAATTCAGGCTACAGAAACCTGTTATACGGGTAACACGCTGTTCTATATTCCTGTACTACCCCTGCATTATATGATGCAGGACAAGAAGTACCGTAAAGGCGCACGGCTCTTGCTATGTGTTTTCAGCTACCTGTTTCATATGGTAAATATCCCGTACTATACTGAGGACAGCTTTCTGTACTGGCAGTATGAAATGGTATCGGAATGGGTACAAAACGACCCCGATGATTGGGAGCAAAAAGATTACAATGACTATGTAAGCCAGTTACGGGCTGCACAGCATTACGGGGAAACCATGCTGCGCAGAATTTGGAATACAACACACTTTGACCATTTTGGGGAATGGCTCAAAGCCTTTACGCCCTGTAATGATTTGGACAGGCAATGCCAAAGTATCGCCCATAAATTTTACCAATTGTGGCAGGACTACCCTGAAACCTCCATCTACGAACACGCTGATACAAGCTGCCTGCCCGATTATGAAAACGACGACTTTGATGATGATGAATGCATTACGATGGAAAAATACGTCGGGTTTGTAGCCGATACCGAGGGATGGCTGTATGAAAATGTACAACAATCGGTAAATGCCTACTTTAATGAAAGCACCTCCAAACAAGAGCCTGTACTAAAACGCTTCTTTGACGGGCAACCGCAGGACAACGATACCCTCAATTTTGAATGCCGTTTGTTCCCACTCCTGAATGAATTGTGCTACCTCTTAAACAACTACGATTATGACACCAAACGTACAACTCTACCAGCCTAAAGCAGCCCTCGTGGTTTTTACCACAAGTGGTTTTGCCGCCCCGTATATCGAATATTATGATATGGACGAAACAGGCTGCCCCGTAAACCCGCACCCGCTTACGGTCAGGGAAGCGCAAAGCCTTGCCAAAGCCCTTGATACCCGAGAGCAGGCAGGCAAGGCATTCCTGCGCCCCGAGGGCATACTGCCTGCGAGTGTGCTGCACCTTGACCCGTCCGCTAACGGCAGTGTGGTATGGTATACCAAACCCCAACGCCAAAAGCTGTACTTTGCCGAAAGCCTGGGATTGAATAATGGTAGGGTTGCCCTGCCTGCGCTCGTGTGGAAAGCCACTAAAAAGGAACTGCAAATATTTGCCCTCAATGGCAAAACCAAGCCCAAAGCCGAAACCCCGTTATTCCACGCCCCGTTTTTTAACCTCTACCAAAAGGGCAATGTGTGTATGGGTAATGTAAACGTTGCCATTAAATCGGCTGCCACCTTAGAGGAATTCATTACGGCATGGCAGGGGTATTTCTTCGGGAGTTATTTCTCCCACCATATCAACGAACACAACCCTGTAGGCGTAAACCTGTTTAACCTTTACAAAGAACTGATGGCAGACACTGAAAAGCCATTCCCGACCGATACCCTGAGAACCACACCGCTAACCCTTAGAAATTTATTGTAATGGAAACGAAAATAAAAGCACACTTTACCGCACCCGAACTGCTAAACCCGACCAACCCCATAACGGTCTGCCTGATTGGTGCAGGCGGTACAGGCTCGCAGGTGCTGACAGGCTTGGCACGGATGTCGCACAGCCTACAACAGTTGGGACACGCAGGCTTTCAGGTCAGCCTGTGGGATGATGATGTAATTACGGATGCCAATCGTGGCAGGCAATTATTTGCAGAGTGTGAAGTCGGGTTATCTAAAGCAACCGCCCTCATTACCCGTACGAACCGCTTTTTTGGCACAGCGTGGAGAGCCGTTGAAAAGCCTTTTACCGTTGATACAGCAACGGGAAGGAATGCGATTTATATTTCCTGCGTGGACACCGCAGCAGCCCGTTTCGGGATAGCCGAAGTGTTGGACGATTTGGATTTAAGTACGTACCGTACCGATACGCCCCGCTATTGGATGGACTTCGGTAACAGTAAGGACACGGGGCAGGGTATCCTCTCCACAATCGGCAGTATTAAACAGCCTGCTTCGGAAAAGTTCACACCTGTGGGCAGCCTGCCACAGGTTACACAAGAGTTTGCGGAACTGCTAAGGCAGGGTGACACCGAAAACCTGCCGAGCTGCTCCCTTGCAGAAGCACTCGAAAAACAGGATTTGTTCATGAATTCGGTTTTGGCTCAGATGGGATGCAGCTTGTTATGGCAGCTACTCAGGCAGGGAATGACTACCGAAAGGGGCTTCTTTGTGAATTTGGGGAATTTT
The DNA here is from genome assembly GCF_046000445.1 of Flavobacterium rhizosphaerae. NCBI lineage: Bacteria > Pseudomonadati > Bacteroidota > Flavobacteriia > Flavobacteriales > Flavobacteriaceae > Flavobacterium > Flavobacterium rhizosphaerae. The sequence goes on from NZ_JBELPZ010000029.1 coordinate 2,610, forward strand.
CGCAGCCAACCGTTAGCGGTTGGCTGATTAACCCGCATTTTCAGCTTAAAAAGGCAATCCCTCCCTATGGTTGGGAACGCCTTTTTGCGTTTGAAAGCGGATGCGCCTGTCAGGCAACAGCATCGGGATAAACCCTGCTGCATTTGTCCGGCAGGCGCGTTTGGTTTTGCCGCTGCACCAACATCGGGTTTCATATATCGCTGTCTTTCCTTCGTTTATGAAGGTAAACCAATACCCGGCAATTGGTTGCAATTTGCCGGATAGTGTACGGTTTCTGCTTGTAAGATATGGCTACACCCGTTATACATTTGAAGGTATAACCATTAAAAATTTTACTTATGGCTACACCAGTTAATTTTAAGGGACTGAACCATTACGCAACCGGTAATGCAGCCCTTCACAGTGAAAAAGACGGGATGATCCTGGAAGGCTTTAAAAATTCCTTTGACGGGATTACCATTGAGACCAATGGCGCAAAACAATGGGAACTCACCTTCAACCCGGTGGAGATTAAAAAAGAGGACGTGTTTGGCATTTCCTACAATGCTCTGGATGGACTAAAAAGGGTTAAAACGGTGGCACAATACGCTATAACCTACAGCCCCGATGGCAAATATGCCTACTTGGCGGTCAATAGCCGCCTGGAAGGTGACAAAATTGAGCTGGAAGGGATGAAAGATGGCAAAGAAGTATTTAAAGAAGTTTATGACAAACCAGACGATTTAGACTGCAACTGGATTGTTATTGCTATCTTAGTACTCGCAGCAGTATCCGTTGTCGCTTCTAATGTGGATTATGAAAATGAAAGGACGGTAGTAACCCATCCTAACGGCACGAAGACAGTAACGGTCAGGACCAAGAAATCGTTCGGGGGCGGCGGTGTCGTACAGCCCGTAGCCAAAGCAGCAGGTACCAAACCGGAGCCCGGTAAAGGGGAATACCCATTTGACCACCTGTACATAACCTCCGAGCGCTGCTATACCGAAGATTCGGCGGATGAGTTGGATGGTCCTATTTCTCAGGTTATATTTACACCGAAAGTATCAGAACAAATTTATATTACGGATGAAGTTTACAGGATTTAAATCATTAGCATATTGCGTACGATTTTTGCCGCTGGCCACAGCCCTTGCTATTTTTACAGGGCTGTCAGGCTGCGGGCAAAAGAAAACGGCTGCTGAAGAAGGTGACGCCATTTATAGTGATGGCCGTGAGTGGACCTATAATGTCACGTTTAACGATTCGACAGGTACTGTCCTTAGTAACTGCACCCTAAAATTATCGGTGGGCAGCTCCAGTGTCGCATCGGTACTAGCCGGACAGAAAGGGATTACCTATAACTATAATAACTGCGATTCTTCCCAGTCCTTCGAAGAAACCACGGGTGTGGACGAAAGTGCGGAAGGCATCTTTTTACATCCACCCAGGCTGGGCGCTTTTGCCTTTACCGAAGTAGTCCCTTTCCCCAGGATTAACTATCCGCCGGAACTGATCAGCTCCTCCGAGGTGGAGCTGACGGTTAGGAAATCTGCGTTTAAGCCCGCTGAAAATAAAACGTTTCAGCATACTATTGAAAGGACCGTAACCAATACCCTGACATTTAAAAACAGCAAGGTTGTATGTTATGTGGTAGAGGGCCGAAACACCAACTATATACAGGAGATTGGGCAGTACAAAGGCAAGTACTGGTTCAGTCCGAAATATGGTTTTGTACGACTGCTGTACTATAAACCCGACGGTTCTACAGTGGACTTAGTTTTGGCAGATACTAATTTTTAAGATTGCTCGTCTTACTGAAGCTCCAGGAGCACATTGTGTTAAAAAATTGACGCATACTTCGGGCAAGGGTATGATATTCGTTTGTTATTTAATAGATTTTATAGCCAATACAATCTAATATATCATTTGTCTTATGGGAGTTGTAACTTTGCAGCATGAGTGAATTTATAAATTTCTTGTTGCAATTTGGAAATCTTGACCAGCAACAAATAGACCTAATCAAAAGTAAATCAACTAATTTACTTCTCGAAAAAGGTGACTATTTCTGGGAAGAGGGAAAAAGTTCAAAATACGTCGGGTTTGTTGTCAGTGGGATTCTCCGGGTTTATTACTGTAACGATAAGGGTGATGAAATTACCCATTATTTTGTTGAAGAAAATCATTGGCTTTCGGACTGGGATAATCCGGCTAAAAGCGTTAACGCTATTGCAAACCTGCAAGCAAGTACAGACTGCTCATGTATCGTTTTCTTAAAAAAAGACTGGAATGAATTATTAGATTGTGTTGTTGAATTAAATAACATCATCCAAAAAATAATTATAATGCATAAGTCAAAAAAGTTAGAAAGGCGAAGTGCATTGATTTCAGAAGACAACACTGAACGATATCTTTCATTTTTGGAACAATATCCCAATGTGGTGAATCGTATTCCACTGTCCTATGTCGCATCTTATCTGGGCATGCGACAGCAATCTTTAAGCAGGGTGAGGAAGAATATACGCTAATCGCTTTTTCACAAATGTGAAAAAACTTTATTTCTTATTGTATCAAATTTGTAGTGTTAAACTTTTAAATAAAAAATATGAAAAAAGTATTCATTACAGGAGCCAATAAAGGTATTGGATTTGCTACAGCACGACATTTTTTGCAAAAAGGCTTTTATGTATATCTTGGCTGTCGTAGCCAGGAACGGGGTTTGGAGGCCTTGCAGCTGTTACAGTCCGAAGGATTGACTAATGCTGAAGTTATACTAATTGATATTAGCCAAGATGAGTCTGTAAAAAATGCGCGAATCCAACTTGGAAAAAAAACTGCTACGCTGGATGTGTTAATCAATAATGTTGGTATTACTGGAAATATGCCGCAAGATGCGCTTAATGCCACAGTTTCAGAATTGGAAAAAGTGCTCAATACCAATTTATATGGAACATTACGGGTAACTCAGTCTTTTACAGATTTGTTGGAAAGATCGCAAGAACCACATATTATTAACATCAGCTCAAGTATCGGATCACTTACGCTTCATAGCGACACCAGTTGGAAATATTACGAAAATGCCAATATTTTTATGGTATATGCTATTTCAAAGGTCGCACTAAATATGTATTCCATTTCGCTGGGCAACCAACTTCCAAAGTTCCGGGTTAATGTAATCGATCCCGGATTTATAAAGACTGACCTTACAAATAATCAAGGCAGCGGCAGCCCTGAAGAAGCTGCAACTACTATTGTAAATACAGTACTGGACAAAACTGTGCCGACAAAGAAATTTGTAAGCGAAGATCACGATTCAGAAACAAAAGAATGCCCGTGGTAAAATTTGTGAAGATGAAAACGGAACAATGAGAGTGTCGGGACCTGTTGGTTATACTTATCAATCAACCTTTTAAAGAAGGGCTTTCTTTGATCTGCTCACATTATATAAAGGGAAAGCACTGGGGTGAATCCGGTGCTTTCCATTTTTTTTCCTGACCGGATTGCTAATCTAATGCCATCAGTTCAGTCATACATTTTGATGCTCTAATCACGTAAATTTTGAAGAGAGGTTTCACGAATTGCTTCACGATAAAATTTACATTTTTTACTGAATAGAATTCAAGATATAAAGTAACTATACATGCTTCAGACGGAAATACGCGGTTAGTCATACACCATTTAAAAATGAAAACAGATGAAAGCCGAAATACAATTTTCAGACGGTGCTAAAAACCCAGGAAATATCAAGGTGGAGTTTAACTAATATACTCAAGTCCCCACTTATACAAATCGTTAATAATCGGTTCTAACTGCGCTCCCTTAGCAGTTAAAGTGTACTCTACTGTAGGGGGTACAGTCGCATAAACATTTCTGACTACAATTCCATTAGCCTCCATATTTTTCAATTCCTTTACTAACATCCTGGTATTAATACCAGGTATCAGCCGCTCCAGTTCACTAAAACGCTTTGTTCCGGGAAATAAAGCGTAAATAATAGACATAGACCATTTACCACCAATTACACCCAATATTTCCTGAAGTGCACATCGCTCATCATTTTTTTTTATTTTTTTTTCTTTCATAGGTCCCTGATATTGTTTAATCCTTTACTCTGTGTCAATACTGTACATACGTGTAACTACTTTCAAAAGTAAAGTATTGTGTTTTACTTTGCAACTCATTTAAAAAAAAATAATCATGGATAATACTTTTAAAGGCCAGGTTGCTTTAGTAACCGGCGGAACAAAAGGAATTGGTAAAGCAATTGCAGATACCTTAAGTAGTAAAGGTGCCATCGTAGTAGTTACTGCACGAACTGCGCCTAAAGAAAACACAGAACGTCAACATTTCATCGCAGCTGACCTCTCTCAGCCGGAAAGTGCTGAAGCTATTGCCAAAGAAATACTTGAAAAATATGGCAGGATAGATATCATTGTGAATAATGCAGGTGCAAACCTGGGTCCGGGCGGCGGCTTTAGTACGCTTTCTGACGAGCACTGGTATAATGACTGGGCATTAAATTTTATGTCGGTTGTACGGATCAACAAAGCATTAGTACCAACAATGATTGCCCAACAATATGGTGTAATTATTAACATTTCTACGGGAGCAGCCAAGCAACCGATATGGGAAATGACAATGTCGTACTCTTCTGCCAAGGCGGCACTAAACATCTATAGCAAAGCGCTGGCGAGCGAATTAGGCCCTAAGGGTATACGCGTAAATGTAGTATCGCCCGGTGTTGTAAAAACACCCTTGATGCTCGAGTTTATTGAAAATATTGCCAAGACATCAAATAGTACCATAGACGATGCATTTCAAGGAATTATGGATAAAGTTGGCGTCCCGCTGGGCAGGATGGCTGCGCCGCAGGAAATTGCTGAACTGGTGACATTCCTTGCCTCTCCAGAGGCGAAATATATTACAGGCAGTAACTATGCTGTAGATGGTGGCGCTTCACCGACAGTGTAATACTAGTATTGCAGTCTGATATTTATATATAAAAGCGACATTGCCGTCCAATGTCGCTTTTTGTCTTTCTATAGGGTCTCAGGGACTATTGTTGGGGGTATTAAGTCATTTTTCCGCCTATAGTGCAATTGCGCCAATCCCGTTTCAAAAGTTTTTGACGTAATGAATTCAAGTGTTTGTTCAGGTCTTCCGTCTTTAAATAGCCTGGTGCCATTACCTAATAAAACGGGTATTACTGAAATTATTAGCTCATCGATTAAATCGTGCTGCAGTAGCTCATTGATCACCTCAGCACCACCATCGCAATAGATGTTCTTACCCTTTTCCGATTTTAATCGGCTAATTAACTCCACCAAATTACCTGTATAGAAAGTAGTTCTGCCTATTTTTGGCCTTGCAGTTCTTGTTATAACATAAACATCCCTTTCCCCATTGTCGTAATGAGAAGCTCCAACTTCTTTAAGCACATAATCATAAGTTCTCCTACCAATAATAATGGTGTCAATTTTGGCCACAAACTCTGCATAGCCGTAATCTTCACCTTCTTTTTCTACAAGTTTCAGGAAGCTAAGGTCGTCATTCGGTTTTGCAATGTACCCGTCCAGACTCATTGCAATGAAAAGTGATATTTTACGCATCTGTTTAAAATTTTGGATTTTCTGCAAATGTACTTCCAGCCACATAGTCACACTTTGTAAAAATCCGACAAATTAAAGTAGTGACGGTGAAAGTCCCGTAATTCTCCTGACCTCATTACTCAGATGGGAATGGTCATAGTAACCACAGTCATGTGCAATATCCAATAAGCTGCGGTCGTGCATGGATTTTCTGATCATTTTTAAAGCATGCTGAAACCGAATGATATTGGAATACTCCTTAGGTGATAATCCAATGAGCTTTCTAAAATTGCGCTCAAGTTGCCTTGCGGTTGTGCAATTTCTTTTTGACAGTTCATCAATGCTTAGTAGCCCGTTCGCCGCATGGACATCATTTATAACAGGTTGTAATAAATTGGTTTTGCTCTTTACTCGTTTGCAATAGAATTGGTCAAAATATGTGAAGGGGTTGTCACGTAGTTTATCAATGTCAAATGAATCGGATCTTTCAAATTCAACGGTATTGTTTGTCAACTCATCTTGTGAAGCATAGCGATAGAAATTGGAAAAAGTTGCAGGTTTCAGGCATACTCCTGCCAGATGGGTAGTGTTGTCAATAAAGCTGTCTTTAAACGAATGCATTGCCCCAACAACATAAGTTTTACCAAACTCCATAGTAAACGAGCCGTTATCGGTCAAACATTTATCTCCCAAATTGATAAGTATACCAGCACAGCCATCCGGAAAAACGCGTTCCAGTTGTTGCTCTACCCCGTATCCTTTTAGTTCCCAATAGAAATGAATTAAAGGGGCTAATTCTTTGTTAGGCTTTATCTTCTTGTACTTCATTGGTTTCCGTGTGCCACTCGTTACAATGGACATTTAAATTACCTTCTGCTAAATATAATAATATCTCATTCTTGCGCAGCACATATTCAATACAAATGACACTACTATGTGAATTATCTTAATTGATGAGAGGTTCGCATCAATGGTTTTAGGTGTTTTTGCCGCGATGGAAACAGATCGTACAGTACTGCCCCTTAGTATAGTGGCGTTACGTACCTTGGTAATTATCATTGTTTAAAATAGTTCTGGATTTGCTCAAACTCTATAAAAGCAATCAGTTCCGTCATACACTGATTTTTAAATCCTCTGAAACATGTAAATTTTGAAAGGGGAATTTCCGTTAATTGCTTCACGGTATAAATCTCTACACTGGAAAAAAAATTCAGCATTCTTTTACTGAAACGAAAGTCGCTTTCTAAAAGCTGCATCTGTAGTTTCGCATCAGGGTTTACCATGTCATTTCATTTTGATGAATACTGGTAAGTGTGACCCTGCAGTGTTAGTTCGATTCTTTCCCTGCCTAAAAAATTAGGCGCAGGCCACCACACTTACGGACACTGAGGCACTGGTATACCTAGACTTCGCATAAGCGAGCGCCCACGCCGTAGCATGAGCGTCTCTACTTAGCCTCGAAGTCTTTAAAAATTACCAGTTTTCAGTGACGAGACTTAAAGCAAAAACACTTTAAGATTTTCAATATTTACACAAAGATAGAAAGGTTTGCTTTCCTGTGCAATGCCTTTTTCTCCTGCCTATAATTTAAGCTTAAGCTTTTCCAGCGGCTTCGCCCGGACCAAATCTCTGTTCTTTACTTTCAGTATTTGTGACCTGCCGCCATTTTTTTCATAGGCTTCAATCAGCAGTACCTGTCCCTCGGATAGGGTAAATATATCTAACAGGTAGATATTGCGCTCCGTTGTTTGTCCGCCTACCGCCAACAGTGGCCTGTAGGTGCGTAAAGGGTCGAGTGCCTTCTGCTGCATGACCGTCCTTTTGGCTACTTTACGGTCGGCAATGGTAAAGGTGATAAAATCCGTCTCAAAAGGCACATACGTATCGTTCTCCAGTTCGATGTGGAAGTAATACTTGCCCTGATGGACATAAATTCCTTTCAGCCTGAAGGTCATTCCGTAACTGTCAGATTTTATGTTCCTAATCTCTTTCTTATTATCCTTGTACAGCGTTTCCATAAGCAGCCCTGTCAGCGAAGCCGGGCTGCCCAGATCCTCGAACTGTACATCCGCCGACTGTTTACGGCTTACAGCACGGCCCGCCCTGGCCAGGTTATAACTCATTTCCACCGGAAGGCTGCTGTAGCAGACATTAAACCCGTAAAAATGACCGTCATCCGTGATGACAGAAAAATTGGTCTCTTCAGTAAACTCCTCCACTGCTGCTTTAACACGCAGGACATTATCGGCATCGGCAGCTTTGCCCGCAACGATATAATCGCTACCGAGGTCCACATAACGGATACCTGAAGGAAAGATAATATGGGAGGTTTTATCATAGGTCACCTCCATGCGGTAGGCAGGTATAGAGCCAAGTGCCAGCGTTTCGGACTGCCTGCCCTGTCCTATAGCGGCTATGGGGCTAACCATCAGGAGTAGCCTCAATACGTAATGTATACATAGATTTTTCATGATCATAATTTTATATTATTGCGTTTTCGATACTAAAAATACCTGGTGGCCGGACTTCAGGGTTACCTTCTGCGCCTTCACCTTTTTTGAGAAGTATCCTGAGACCCCCTGTATCAGCCCCCGGCTGGCATCCGCTACCACCTGCTGGCCTGCCGAACGGTTAATAGTAAAACTGCCCCCGGCGGTGTTGCCCATGTTGGCAAGGGTGCCGTTTACCGCTGAAACTTCCGGGGAATAGGGTATGTTCAGGCCCTTTTGCCCATCCAGGTCATATACCTCAAGCTTCACCGGGAGGATGCTACCCTTAATTTCAAGCGATACCACCGTCAGTTGCAAGCGGCTGGACTGGAACTTGGCAACAGCACTCAGGATAGTGCCCCTTGGGAGGACTACGCCCGCGATACGGGCCTCCTGAAGCAGCCGAAGCTGTACATTGCTCTCCGCGGTTACCTTACCGGTCTGGTGGACACATGCCCTGATGCTGTTGGCGGGAATCGTATTTTCTTCCGCCCCGGCAGCTGTTGTAAAACTGCGGAAGCCTGCATTGGCAAGCCGTGCCAGCTTCACCGAGTCATGTTGAGGTTGCTGCAATTGCGAAACTACAGAGTGCCTACCGGGATAAAGGGCCACAAAATCACCGTCTTCTTTATTCGCTGTATCCGGTGTTGTACTGCCGGTATCCGCAGTGGTACTGGCACCCGGAAAATATTTGGCTGCCATCTTATACGATTGTTCCATCAATGCCAAACGGTCATTCATGCTACGCCGCTTCGGGCTTTCCCGGGCTTCCAGCTTTTCTTTCAAAGCCTCATTTTCCTTTCGCAGGGCATCCTGCGCAGCCTCTGGCCTGTAAAAGGTATTCAGGGAACGCTGCATACTGCGGTAACTGCTAAGGGCAGCGTTACCGTTTGGTTTTGCTCCATTTGCTTCGTCGGTAGTACTATCGGATCCCGACGGGTCGGGGTATGAAGTAGCTTCAATAATACTATCCGATTGCCAATAATCCGAAAGGCTTATCATAGCCGCCCTTTTTTGCTGCTCCCGCTCCCTGAGCATTTCCTGTTCATACGCTTTCCCCTTATCGGTGGGAAGGCCATCCCCGGAGGCTTGGGGAACGGCAGCGTTGATCCCCGCCTTTATCTGTTCTGTCGCCTTGGTTCCTGAATCCTGTCCAAATATCAGGTACAGGCAAACCACGCAGGCCAGTCCCATTACCCCAAAAATGACGGGCTTCTTAAGGCGCTCTTTTGTAAAAGCCGCTTTCTCTGTTGTCGGTGGCGCCGTACCTTCGGTAACCTGCACCCCAATTTTCCTTTTCTCATTTTCCATTTGCTTGCTCTTTTATAGGTTGACATTTATTTCTTCTCCTGCTGTAATTTCACTACAGGTTTTTCAATATGTTCTATCGCTACTGTTTGGGCAGTGTTTCCGAATTGCCCAATGACCTGTAGGATTACTATAAGGGTTCTGATGCAGTATAACATAAAAGCATACCCTACCAGTTTGCGTTTCCGGGCAGCCGGCAGCTGCTTCCAATAGTCATCGAGGTTTTCCCTTTGTGATTGTACGGCTTTGATCAACTTGTCCATACTTTATCTCTTAGCGTTCCATAACCTCAACGTCCTTATTCTCCAGCACGCGGAACTGCTCTATATTGAACCCCTGCGGGTTCACATCCGAGCGTACCGAATTGACCAGCAAACAGGACGTTACCAGATTGCGCCTGGTTACATTGCTTGCCCTGATAATGTACTCACTGGCGTACGTACGGACTGTGTAGGGATACCTTTCAAAATTGCACTGCACGCTGTCCACTTCAATGCGCTGCTGCACGTTACCCGATATGATGCGGTTATAGTACCCTTTTTCCGATAGGTCTTTATAATAGTCAAAGGCGCTTTTATCGGCTAGGTTAAACGCCCTTTTCATGTTGCTTTCAATCGCTGCCTTATCCGGGGCGAGGGTAAAAAAGAGTTCGTGGAAGCGCCTCACGTGCTCCCGTGCCTCCACGGGCCGGTTGATGCTCGCATCCTGCGATAAGGCCAGCATCAGTGATTTACCTTGGTCAAGTACATATACTTTTTCACGTTGCACGCTCGCAAAGCGGTACGACTCGAATACCGCATAGCCTGAAATCCCAAGGCACAATACTGTAAACACAATGGCATACAGCCTGATCTGCCTGAAACTGTTCTCTATATTCCTTAATGTTTTAAATTCCATAGTTCCGGTTTTAAAAATGATTATTTGCTCATAAGCCTGCCGCCAATATTTCCTGTTACAGCCCCGGTTCCAGCACCCACCACATTGCCTGCTTTCTGTGTGGCCTGGTTGACGTTACGGGTATAATTTCCAGCCCCGCCTGCCTGTATGATCCAGCCGGTTACCGTAGGTATGGTAAAATATCCCACGATGCCGATGATCATAAAGATGATGTACACGGCATTGGAGGTATCCGGTATATAGCTTGGGTCAGACAGCATCTCGATATCACGCTCCAGGATTAGGGACTGTATCTTGGCCAGCATGGAACTGAACAGATCCGATACCGGCAGCCATAAATACACGCTGATGTACCGGGTGAACCACTGGGTCATAGTCGACTGAAAACCGTCCCAGACCGATATTGCAAAAGCGACAGGCCCTAAAATAGAGAGTACGATAAGGAAAAAAGTACGCAGGGTGTCAATGACCAGTGCCGCAGCATTGAACAGGATTTCCAACAGTTCCCGGAAGGCATTTTTAATATCCTGCTCCAGTTGGTACATGCCGCGTTCCAG